>JAGTAM010000053.1 GCA_023422485.1 Pseudomonadota bacterium
GCGGTCGCCATCGTCGAGCGGCTCAAGGCCGCCTGAGGCATCCCTCTCTGCGCCGAACCCGGTATCCTCACTCCGCTTCACCGCGTCTCCGCTTCTCCGGCGATCCAAGCCCCCACCCGCGCGGCGAGAGCCTGCGGATCGCCTGAGAGACGCAGCCGCTTGGTGCGGGAGGTCTCGCCGGAGACGAGCGTCACATCGGCCTTGCGCATCCCGAGGCTCTTGGCGACGAAGGTGGTGAGGGCGGCGTTGGCAGCGCCCTCGACGGGCGGTGCCGCCACGCGCAGGGACAGGATGGAACGTCCATCCGCCTCCATCCGCACGCCGTCGAGTCCGGTGCGGCCCGCCCGCGGCGTCAGCCGCACGGCGAGAACGAGGCCGTCCGCTTCAAGGGTGAAGGGGCTTTGCATCGCCGGAGCATCGTCCTCGCTATCGGATCCGGGACGAGGATCTATCCTTTTGCTTGGGCATCGTCGTCATCTGAGAGTCGGTGATCACCCTCGGTGACGATGTCCGAGGCGCTCGCCGACTCCGTTCGCCCTGCGAACACGGGAAACGGTTCGCGTCCGACCAGTGCCCGTCTCAAGCCAACGGACGCGGCTTGGGGATCGTGATCGGGGATCGAGTTTGCCGCGGGCTGTGCCCGGCGCCCGCCTCACCCAAATGGCAACCGTCCTGGAACTGAGAAGAGTTCGATTCGCGACGAAAAGGCGAGAGCGGCCTGGGCGAAGCGTATTGGTCGCGTCGCCCGAGTGGATTGCTTGATCCTCCCGTCAGACGAGCTTCACACTATCGTGATGTCCTGCCGGACAGGATGCGATGAGCTGGGCAAGTAACACTATGACGGAGTTGCCCCCCGTTCGAAAATCGCAACTTCATAGCGGATATTCCGGCGCCGAGCCGGTGGTTGCCGCACGAGGACCGGGCGCGCAGCGCAGCAACATTTAACTTTTGTAGTTTTTCCTGCGCCGCGAAGCGCACCGGAAGAATTCGATAATGCCGAGCTGCCGCGACGACGCCGACATCATGTACCGCCTGCTGGTTCAGGGGGTGACGGACTACGCGATCTACATGCTGTCTCCGGATGGCGCGATCGCGAATTGGAATGCGGGAGCGCAGCGCGCGAAGGGCTACACGGCCGACGAGATCGTGGGGCACGATTTTGCATGCTTCTACAGTCCGGAAGATCGGGCCGCGGGATTGCCCGAGCGCAGCCTCAGGACGGCGCGACAGGAAGGCCGGTTCGAGGCCGAGGGCTGGCGCCTGCGCAAGGACGGCTCCCGCTTCTGGGCGCATGTCGTCATCGATGCGATCCACGACGATGAGGGCCGATTCATCGGCTTTGCCAAGATCACCCGCGATTGCACCGAGCGGCGTGCGAACGCCCTCAAGCTCGACTCGGCCCTCGACAATCTCGACCTCGCCATGTCCAACATGACTCAGGGCCTGTGCCTGATCGATGACGACGGCCGCATGGTGCTCGCCAACGAGCGGATGCATGAAATCCTCGCGGTGCCGGGCTGCGGGCCGCTGGTCGGCGCATCGATCGGAGGAATCCTGGCCGAAACGCTCAGCGAGGCGGCCTCGCTCCGCTTCCTGCAGGACCATCTGCGTCGCGACCTGACCCTCAACAGGCCCGAAATCTCCGAGATCGTGCATGGCAAACAGGTCCTGTCGGTGACGACGCGGCGACTGGCCTCCGGTGGGTGGGTCTCGACCTTCGTCGACGTGACCGAGCGGCGCCGGTTCGAGACACAGATCCAGCATCTGGCCCAGCACGATCCCCTGACGGATCTCGCCAATCGTGCGACCCTCCGTCAGGCCGTCACCGAAACCCTCGCCTCGGCGCGGTGGGTGGACAGCGCTCTCCTCTACATCGATCTCGATCGCTTCAAGCCGATCAACGACATGTTCGGCCACGCCGTCGGCGATCAGCTTCTTCAGGAGGTCGCCCGGCGCCTGCGGCTGGCGGTGGGTCCGCAGGACGTGATCGCGCGCCTCGGTGGCGACGAGTTCGCGCTAATCCTCAGGCCGGCCGACCCTCAGCGGGCGGCGGAGACGGCGCGGACGATCCTCGACGTCCTCAATCAGCCCTACGCGGTCAAGCGGCTGCCGATCCGGATCGGCGCCAGCATCGGCATCGCCGTCGCTCCGCTGGCCGAACGCGATCCCGACATCCTCCTGCGCAACGCCGACCTCGCTCTGTACGAGGCCAAGAAGGAGGGTCGGAACCGCTACAGCTTCTACGACCCGGCGATGGGGGACAAAGCCGCGGCGCGGTCGACCCTTGAGGCCGACCTGACCCGCGCCTTGGAGCGACGCGAATTCGCCCTGCATTATCAGCCGATCGTGCGCGCCCGCACCGGCGCGACCATCGGCTTCGAGGCCCTGCTGCGCTGGCGACGGCCCGACGGGGTGGCGATGTCGCCCGCGGACTTCGTGCCGGTGGCCGAGGAGGCGGGCCTGATGCCCGAGATCGGCGCCTGGATCCTGACCGAGGCGTGCCGTGAGGCGACGGCCTGGCCCGCCCCTCTCACCGTGGCCGTCAACGTCTCGGCGACGCAACTGCGCAGCGCCCTCTTCATCGACGCGGTCGAGCGCGCACTGGCCGAGAGCGGTCTGCCGCCGCACCGGCTGGAGATCGAGATCACCGAGACGGCGGTGCTACAGAACCGCGAACTGGCCCTCAGCCTGCTCCGGCGATTGCGGACGCTCGGTGTGATGATCGCGCTCGACGATTTCGGCACCGGCTACTCGTCGCTGAGCTTCGTCCACACGTTCCCGCTCACGCGCCTCAAGATCGACCGGAGCTTCGTCCGAGGGCTTGGGCATGATCCGCAATCGGCGGCGATCGTGCGCGCGATCATCGGTCTGTCACGCAGCCTCGGCCTCGCGGTGACGGCGGAGGGCGTCGAGATGGAGGACCAGCGCCGGCTGCTCGCCAAGGAACGCGGGCTCGATCTGCAGGGCTATCTGTTCGGCCGCCCGGAGCCCGCGGCACAGCTCGATCCTCATCTTACGCTGCATCGGGCCGCACGGCGGCTGGCGCTGCCGAAAGAGGGACGAGGCAAGGTCCAGGAGCATCCGGAGGCGGCCTGACCGGATCCGTTT
>JAGTAM010000093.1 GCA_023422485.1 Pseudomonadota bacterium
CATCCAGGAAGGCTATGTGGGCCTGCTCGAGGCCGCCGCCCGCTTCGAACCGGAACGTGACGTGCGCTTCTCGACCTATGCGACATGGTGGATCCGCGCGTCCATCCAGGATTATATCCTACGCAACTGGTCGATCGTGCGCGGCGGAACGAGTTCCGCGCAGAAGGCTCTGTTCTTTAACCTGCGCCGCCTGCGCGCCCGGCTGATGCAGTCCACGGAAGAGCAGGTCGGCTCCGAGATCCACGGCCGGATCGCCAGCGCGATTGGCGTCTCCCGCGAGGACGTGGCGCTGATGGATGCGCGCCTGTCCGGCCCCGACATGTCGCTGAACGCGCCCGTGGGCGAGGAAAGCGAGGCGTCCTCCGAGCGGATGGACTTCCTCGTCGACAACGCGGCGCTGCCCGATGAGACGGTCTCGGCGTTGGTCGACGGCGAGCGTCGCCTCGTCTGGTTGCGGCAGGCGCTGACGGTCCTCTCCGAGCGCGAGTTGCGCATCCTCAGGGAACGGCGGCTCGCCGAGGATCAGGCGACCCTTGAAGCGCTGGGCCACCGCCTCGGCATCTCGAAGGAGCGCGTCCGCCAGATCGAGAACCGGGCCCTGGAGAAGCTGCGCCGGGCGCTCGCCGAAAAATTCCCGCAGGCGCCGAGCAGCGTCTTCGCCTGAATCCCGAAGGGTTCGCCGTGAAGGGACGCGGATACGGCGTCTCCTCGCGGTTCGGAACGCCTTCCAGTCAGGGAAGGCTGGCCTGCTCGACGGGGCGACCCGCTGTGCGCACGCCGCTACGACGCGCATCGCCCGATGCGTTGGCCAGCACGGCCGCGAGCCGTTTCGTCGCGAAATCGATGAAGCTGCGCGCCTTTGCCGGCAGGAGCCGCGAGGTGGTGACGAAATAGACCGGCGTCGCCGGCAGGTTCCAGTCCGGCAGCACGCGCTCGAGGCGGGCCGTAGAGAGGTCGTTGTCGACGTTGATGACGTTGGCCCTGGTCAATCCCTGTCCGGCCACGGCGAAGCGCCGGGCAAGGCTCAGCGAGTTGCAGGACAGGGGACCACCCACGGTGATCGCGACGGACTCGCTGCCGCGTCTGAGCGTCCAAGTGGCGGAGGTGCCCTGCATCGGCAGGATGACCTGATGCTTCTCGAGATCGAAGGGCGTCGTCGGCGCGCCGCGCTCGGCCAGGTAGGCGGGCGAGCCAAAAATGCCGTTCTCGACCTCGGCGACCTTGCGCACGATCAGTGACGTCTCACGAGGCTCCTCGATGGCAACGGCGAGGTCGTAATTGTCGCCCACCAGATCGACCGGTGCCGGTTTAAGGTCAACGTGAACGTGAATGTGCTCATGGAGAGCGGAGAACTCCGTGATCACCCCCGACAGGTGGCGGAGCACCCAGAAATCCGGCGGCGCAGCGATCTTGAGGAAACCGCTTGGCCCCTTGGCCACGGCCATCATGTCGTCGAAGGTCCGTTGCGCCTCATCGACAAGACGGGACACCTGCGCGAGGTAGGCTTCGCCGTAGGACGTCAACGCCAGCTTGCGCGTGGTCCGGTCCAGAAGTCGCAGCCCAACTGTCGACTCGAACATTGTAATTCGGCGCGATAGGGAAGAAATCGGCATACCGAGCGCGGCAGCGGCCTGACTAAAGCTCTTTCTACGAGCGACTTCGACGAAGAGAGCCATGTCGCGTAGCAGTTGAGGATGCGGCATCTTTGCGCGGTCCACCCAGTCATTACGTGACTGCGCACCCGGCCGCTGAACGGAAGCCACGCGCAACCCTCCTTGCCGTCTATCACATCCGTGCATAACCACAGCGAGCATAGCAAAGTTCGAACGGAAAAATTGTTTCGCATCTTGGAACAATCTGAATTCAACTTCCGGCATACCCCCCAACAGAACTTCGCCGATACGATGTGAGCCGGGTCGCACGATGCGGCGGTCGATGCCCATACGGTCGGTCGGGAGCGGATTCGATCCGCAGCCGCTTCAGCCAATCCTGGTATGTGAGTGCCTGCCTCTTGGTTCGCTCGTTGTCCGACGATGAGCCTACGCGAAGCCCTGAATGGGGGTTGCCGGTACCAATGCATCCGACCGTGCCCTGACAAACGGAGGGCGGCCAAGGCGGAGGACGGCCTACAGGCTCCCTTGCCCGTGGCCACAGCACCGCAATCGTCGATGTGCCCGGCTTTTATAATTGCCTATATATATCAGTAGCTTAAACGAGTTATAGCCATGCTGTGAGGGGCCAAATTGCTCCCCTTCCGCGAAAGAAGCGCCACGAAAGGCAGCGACCCGCTTGCGACCGCGAAAAGTGCCGGCTATAAGCCCGCTCGTCGGCCTTCGGGGGCGACATCGGAGTGTAGCGCAGTCTGGTAGCGCACCACGTTCGGGACGTGGGGGTCGCAGGTTCAAATCCTGCCACTCCGACCAAACAAGAAGAGAAACGCCTTAAAAGGCGTCGAGACAAAAAAGGGCGCCCGTAGCTCAGCTGGATAGAGCACCAGACTACGAATCTGGGGGTCAGAGGTTCGAATCCTTTCGGGCGCGCCATTTACTTCAATAAGACGGAATAAGGGGTTGGATAGCGTCCGGCCCCTTTCGCATTTCTGGATCTGCTTACCAGAGACTGCATCTGGTAAGCCCATGGTAATCTAGCTGGTCAGCCCACCGAACTCATAAAGAGGCCTGCTGACGCGTGCTGCTGCGCCTTCGGCATCGCGGGCGCACGCAGTGCTCCGTCGCTGTCTTGAAGCTTCCTGTTGCGTCAGAGCGCCCCTGTGCCGAGTCGGCCTCCTGGCTCTTCATGTCGGCCGACGATCCGGCAAGCGTGACGTTCCGAGAGGCCGTACTTCGCTCGGATGTCGTCGACCGCCTGCCTGCGTCGCTTGGGGGCTACAAGTTTCCTGAGGCGGCGTCCGCCAGCACCTGACCCACCAGGGACAGGTCCGCCACGAGCCGCCGCAGCCGCGCGTTCTCGCGCTCAAGATCCTTCATCTTCCTGGCCTGATCGACCTGAAGACCGGTGCGGTCGAAGCCCGGTCCGTTCCGAGTTCCGGTTTCCAAAGGGCCATACGGCCCTTCGGTGGGTATTCAGGGTGGCGCCCTGAAACCGGCAAGGCCAACTCTACTCCGCCGCGTGCGAAAGGCCCGTTCCCCCGATCCAGGCGGCGAGGTCGTCTCGCGCTCGGTCGGTGAGCGCCCGCTTCTTCAGCGCCGCCTTCTCGGGACCGCGCAGGCGCTTGCCGGTCTCGTTGCGCGGCATCCGCTCGAGCGGCGGGAACAGACCGAAATTCACGTTCATCGGCTGGAACGAGCGCGGCGCGTTGGCCCCCGCATCCTCGCTCGCCTCGACATGGCCGCCGGTGATGTGGCCGATGAGCGCCCCGAGCGCCGTCGTCGGGGGCAGGGGGGCGAGCGTGGTCCCCTCGGCCTCGGCCAGCGCGTAGCGGCCGGCCATCAGCCCGATCGCGGCGCTCTCGACATAGCCCTCGCAGCCGGTGATCTGGCCGGCGAAGCGCAGTTGCGGCCTTGCCTTCAGCCGGAGCGTCGCGTCGAGCAGGCGCGGGCTGTCGAGATAGGTGTTGCGATGCAGACCGCCGAGGCGAGCGAACTCGGCGTTCTCAAGGCCCGGAATCGTGCGGAAGATCCGGACCTGCTCGGCGTGGCGCAGCTTGGTCTGGAAGCCCACCATGTTGAACAGGGTGCCGAGCGCGTTGTCCTGCCGCAACTGGACGATGGCGTAAGCCTTCACCGTCGGATTGTGCGGGTTGGTGAGGCCGACCGGCTTCATCGGTCCGTGGCGCAGGGTCTCGGGGCCGCGCTCGGCCATCACCTCGATCGGCAGGCAGCCGTCGAAATAGGGGGTGGTGGCCTCCCATTCCTTGAACGCCGTCTTCTCGCCGGCGACGAGGGCGGCGACGAAGGCCTCGTACTGTTCCCGGTCCATCGGGCAGTTGAGGTAGTCCGCCCCCGTGCCGCCGGGGCCGGCCTTGTCGTAGCGGGACTGGAACCACGCCTTGTCCATGTCGATCGAGTCGCGGTGGACGATCGGGGCGATGGCGTCGAAGAAGGCGAGCGATTCGCGGCCCGTCAGCGCGCCGACGGCCTCGGCCAGAGCCGGGGAGGTGAGGGGGCCGGTGGCGAGGATGGTCGAGCCCCATTCCTCCGGCGGCAGGCCCGCGACCTCCTCGCGGACGATCGTGATGTTCGGATGCGCTTCGAGCGCCGCGGTGACGGCGCGCGAAAACCCCTCGCGATCGACGGCGAGCGCCCCGCCCGCGGGGACTTGGTTCGCATCGGCCGCGCGCATGATCAGCGAGTCGAGGCGGCGCATCTCCTGATGCAACAGGCCGACGGCGTTGCCGTTGGCGTCGTCCGAGCGGAAGGAGTTGGAGCAGACGAGTTCCGCCAGCCCCTCGGTCTGGTGGGCATCGGTGCCGCGATGGGGCCGCATCTCGTGCAGCACGACCGCGCGGCCGCCCTGGGCGATCTGCCACGCGGCCTCCGAACCGGCGAGGCCGCCGCCGACGATATGGATCGGGTTGCTCATCACGACGGGATAGAACCACGCCGGTCCGCGATCAATGCGGGCGAGCACCGGACGTCATGCCGGGCAGCCCTTCGGCGCCGAGGCCGCCCGGACGTCGGAGAGGAACGGATGTCCCCATCGCGTGATCCACCTCCGTCGCGGGCGGTGCCGCCGGTCAGTGCAGCTTCGGCCCGATCAGGAAGCGATCGCGGTCGGCCGAAACCAGCGCAAGCCGCGTCAGGCGCCCGTCCCGGTTGACCGTGAGCGGCACCCGCACGCCCGCTTCGCCGAGCGCCCAGACCTGCCGGAAGAAGCCGGCGAGATCGGCCACCGGCTCGCCCGCCACCTCCGTCAGCACGTCGCCCGCACGCAGGTCGGCGGCTTCCGCCGGCCCCTTGTCGGCGGCGCCCATCACCACGACGCCGTCTTCGGTCTCCGTCGCGTAGAGGCCGAGCCAGGGGCGCGGCGGGCGGTCGGCGCGGCCGCGGGTCTCGAGATCGGCGAGGATCGGCGGCAGAAGGTCGATCGGCACGACCATGTTGATCCCCCGGCCCGCGCCCGAGCCGCCCTGTTGCAGTTGCAGCGAGCCGATGCCGATCAGCGCCCCGTCGGGCCCGATCAGGGCGGTGCCGCCCCAGTGCGGGTGGGCGGGAGCGGTGAACAGTGCCTCGTCGAGGACGTATTCCCAGTATCCGGCGAATTCCTGCCGAGCGACGAGTTCGACCGCGACACTGTGCGAGCGCCCGCCCGCCCCGGCGATCACCGCCCGCTCGCCGATCTGCAGCGCGTCCGCGCTTCCGAGCCTGAGGGCAGGCAGGTCGAGGCGGCCCAGCGCCTGAACGAGACCGAAACCGGTCTCCCCGTCATAGCCGACGACGTAGGCCGGAACGGAACGTCCATCATGGGTCGTCAGCCAGACGCTCTCGGCCTCCAGCACGAGGTAGCCGATGGTGAGCACCAGCCCGTCCTCGCGGATCATGACGCCGTTGCCCGCCCGCTCGGTGCCGAGCGTCTCCGCCGTGAAGGCTTCCGCCGGCACCCGGCTGGAGAGGGAGACCACCGAGGTCAGCGCCCGCTCCAGATCGTAGGCGTAGTCGCCGGCCTTCGGCTGCAGGGCGGCCGGAATCCTGAATTCGCCGTGCGCGGACATGGTCTTCGATTTCCCTGTGCCCCGCCCTGCTGCCGTCCGTGGCAGGCCTTTCCGCGAAGCGGCTCTAAGCTGACGGGCGGCGCTTCCGGCACAGATAGGCGGCGCACATCACTCCGACACCCGTCCGGCACCGCGTCGAATGGCGCTCACGCCGGGGTCTGGTCGTCGGGGCGCGCCCCGTTCAGCCAGGGTCGGCTCCGCCACGCTCCGGCTGCCCTCGCCGGCGCCGAGCGGAGGGAGCGAGCCGCTCCTCACGCCACAATCGGATGAAAACGGAGGAAGCCGCCCGGCCTTGCGG
>JAGTAM010000127.1 GCA_023422485.1 Pseudomonadota bacterium
GGCCGTCGCTCCCGACAGGCGCCACGATGAGACCCGTGACGCGCTTTCGGCCCTTCGATCCGACCACGGTGTGGCCGGTCAACACTTCGGCGCCGGCCGCGCGCAGCTGCGCCGGCTCCGGCCCGCAATCCGCCTCCAGGCGCAGGTCGACGAGGGTGACGTCGAGGCCGGCGGCACGCGCATCGAGCGCGGCCCGGTAGGCGGAGGCGCCGCTGGTGGCGAAGACGAGCCGGCGGCCCGGCGCCACGCCGTAGCGGTTGAGGAAGACCCGCACGCTCTCGGCGAGCAGGATGCCCGGCCGGTCGTTGTCGGCGAAGACGAGCGGACGCTCGTGCGAACCGCCGGCGAGCACCACCTGCTCGGCGCGCACCTGCCACAGGCGCTCGCGGGGGGCTTGGCCCGCGGCGGACGGCAGGTGGTCGGTGACGCGCTCGGTCATCGCGACGTGGTTGTGGTTGTAATAGCCGAAAGCCGTGGTGCGGGAGAGCAGGATCACGTTTTCCCGCGCGTCGAGGTCGGCCAGCGTCTCGGCGAGCCAGTTTGCGGCGGGGCGTCCGTCGATCTGCGAGGTCGTGTCGTGCAGGAGCGAGCCGCCGGGCTCCGCGCCCTCGTCGGCCAGGATGACCCGCTTGCCGGTGCGCGCCGCGGCGAGCGCGGCGGCGAGACCCGCCGGGCCGGCGCCGACGATCAGCACGTCGCAATGGGCGTGACGGTTGGCGTAGCGGTCGGGATCGGCCTGGGTCGGGGCCTTGCCGAGACCGGCGGCGGCGCGGATGAAGGGCTCGTAGACCCGGTCCCAGAACTTCCGCGGCCACATGAAGGTCTTGTAGTAGAAGCCCGCCACGAAGACCGGCGACAGGAGGTCGTTGACCGCGCCGACGTCGAAATCGAGCGAGGGCCAGTGGTTCTGCGAGGTCGTGCGCAGCCCTGAGCGCGCCTCGACCACGGAGGCGCGGTTGTTCGGGTCGATCCGGCCGGGCCCGCGATCGACCGAGAGCAGCGCGCTCGGCTCGTCGGGGCCGTGGCTCAGGATGCCGCGGGGGCGGTGATACTTGAACGAGCGCCCGACGAGGTGGATGCCGTTGGCGATGAGCGCCGAGGCGACGGTGTCGCCGGCATATCCGTGGACCGGCTTGCCGTTGAACGCGAAGACGATGGGGCGGCTGCGGTCGATGCGTCCGCCGCGGGACAATCTGAACGGCTGTGCCATCTCACGCCCTCGTCTCGCTCTGGGTTGCGGGAATCGTTCCGGGTTTCACGCCGGATTCCGGGGTCTGGTGTGTCGCGCGCTCTTGCGCCGAGCCGGCGGCCACTTCGGCGGAGCGCGCTCGCGCGCCCATCGGATAGGTCTCGATGAAGCGGTCGCTGATCGTGTCGCGGAGCGCATTGAACCAGCGCCCGCAGCCGTGGATGTGGCACCAGCGCTCGGCATGCACGCCCTTGGGGTTGGCGCGCACGAACAGGTGCTCGCTCCAGGCACTGTCATCGACGCTCATCGGGTCGGTGGGCCGCGCGATATGGGCTTGGCCGCCGCACCGGAACTCGGTCTCGGGTCGTTTGCCGCAATGGGGGCAGTCGATCAGCAGCATGGATTGGGCTCCGGATCAGTGCGCGACGGCCGCGGCGGCGGCCTCGTCGATGAGGCGCCCGGTGCGGAACCGGTCGAGGGTGAAGGGCGCGTTGATGTTGTGCGGTGTGCCGGTCGCGAGCGTGTGGGCGAAGACGTGACCCGAGCCGGGGGTCGCCTTGAAGCCGCCGGTGCCCCAGCCGCAATTGACGAACAGGTTCGGCACCGGGGTCTTTCCGATGATCGGCGAGCGGTCCGGCGTCACATCGACGATGCCGCCCCAGGAGCGCAGCATCCGCATCCGGGTGAATTGCGGAAACAGCTCGCAGATCGCGTCGAGCGTGTGGGTGGTGATGTGGAGGCCGCCCTGCTGGCTGTAGGAGGTGTACTGGTCGGTGCCCGCACCGATCACCAGCTCGCCCTTGTCGGATTGCGACAGGTAGGCATGGACCGCGTTCGACATCACGACGCAGGGGAAGCACGGCTTGACCGGTTCGGAGACCAGCGCCTGGAGCGGGTAGCTCTCCAGCGGCATCGACACGCCGGCCATCGCCATCAGGGTCGAGGTGTGGCCGGCGGCGACCACGCCGATCCGGCCGGCGCCGATGAAGCCGCGGCTGGTCTCGACGCCCAAAGCCGCGCCGGAGGCGTCGCGGCGGATGCCGGTGACCTCGCAATTCTGGATGATGTCGACGCCGCGGGCATCGGCGCCGCGGGCATAGCCCCAGGCCACGGCATCGTGGCGGGCAGTGCCGGCCCGGCGCTGGAGCGCGCCGCCGAGCACAGGGTAGCGCAGGCTCCCCGAGATATCGAGCGGCGGGCAGAATTCCTTGCACTCTTCCTTCGAGAGCCACTCGTTGTCGATGCCGTTGAGGCGGTTGGCGTAGACGTGGCGCTTGAAGCTCTGGACGTCGTGGATGTTGTGCGCGAGCATCAAGACGCCGCGCTGGGAGAACATGATGTTGTAGTTCAGCTCCTGGGCCAGACCCTCCCAGAGCTTGAGCGCGTGCTCGTACATCGCCGCGCTCTCGTCGTAGAGGTAGTTGGAGCGGATGATCGTGGTGTTGCGGCCGGTATTGCCGCCGCCGATCCAGCCCTTCTCCAGCACCGCCACGTTGGTGATGCCGTGAACGGTCGCGAGGTAGTAGGCGGTCGCGAGGCCGTGGCCGCCGCCGCCGACGATGACGACGTCGTAGCGGGGCTTCGGTTCGGGCGCGCGCCACTGGCGGCCCCAGCCGGTATGGCCCCGCAAGGATTCGGAAAGCAGCGACGTGAGGGAGAAGCGGCGCATCGGTCGACCTCGCGGTGTTGACGGATCATGGTCCGCCCATCGCACCGGGGCTTGATCGACGGCGACCGCGAGTTTGGGATTCCCGACTTCAACCGTTTTCCGAGAACGCGCTGCGCGGGCGGCCCCATCGGCCCGTTCGAGAGGCGGCTCGGCGGCTTGCCCGACAAGTCTCTCGGATCAGCCCTTTGACTGACATTCCGGGCGTCATGTCTGATCACGCCGCCGTGAACAGGGGGTCGAACAAGCATTATTCTATTGCGTTCGGCCGACGATCGGAGATTAAGTTCCGGTATGGGCGCCGCCTCGGCGGACGTGCCGGGTCCTGATCGACGGGGCCGGCTGCAACCGGAGCGATCCTGCATCGCTTCCTCGCCGGCGAAGGTCGGCGCGGCACATGAATTGCCCATCAAGCCGCGGCATAGGCCGACAAACGGTGGTCGGGATGGAAATGACGATAGCTGCCGGGGAGACGGGCCCGGCTCACACGGTGGCCGCGAGCGAGGCGGTCACCGGGAGAGGCATCTCCGTCGGCTTCATGCTGGTCGACCGCTTCTCGATGATCGCCTTCTCCTCGGCGATCGAGCCCCTGCGGCTCGCCAACCGCGCGGTCGGCCGCGATCTCTACCGTTTCTCGCTGTGGTCGGAGGATGGAGCCAAGTGCACCGCCTCGAACGGGATCGAGGTCAAGGTCGCGGGCCGCTTCTGCGACGCGCAGGATTTCGACATGATGGTCGTGTGCGGCGGCATCGACATCCAGCGCCCGGATCACCGCGCCCTTCATGCGGCCCTGCGCCGGTGCAGCGCCCGCGGTGCGGCGATCGGGGCCGTGTGCACGGGCACCTACGTGCTGGCCAAGGCCGGCCTCCTCGACGGATACCGTGCGACGATCCACTGGGAGAACCTGCCGGGCCTCGTCTCGGAGCATGACGGGCTGGAGATCGGCTCGGATCTGTTCGAGATCGACCGCAACCGCTTCACCTGCGCGGGCGGCACCGCGGCGGCCGACATGATGCTGTCGCTGATCATGCGCGACCACGGGCCGAGCTTGGCCTCGGAGGTCGCCGACCAACTCATCCACCACCGCATCCGCGAGTCCGGCGAGCGCCAGCGGATGGACCTGCGCATGCGCCTCGGCGTCTCGCACCCGAAGCTGTTGCGGGTGGTGGGGCTGATGGAGACCTCGCTGGCCGAGCCGCTCGGCAGCCAGGAGCTCGCCGACGCGGTGCAGCTCTCGACCCGGCAGCTCGAGCGGTTGTTCCTGAAGTATCTCGGCCGTTCTCCGGCCAAGCACTACCTGCGCATCCGTCTCGAGCACGCCCGCACCCTGATCCGGCAGACGGCGATGCCGCTGCTCTCGGTGGCGTTCGAGTGCGGCTTCACCTCGGCCTCGCATTTCTCGAAGGCCTATCTCGACTGTTTCGGCCAGCCGCCGAGCGCCGAGCGGAAGATCGGGCCGGCGCAGGGCGCACGCGCCTGAGGCGCTGCGGCCGTTCGTTCGAGCACCCCCTCCCCGATTCCGCCGAGGCCGGGCTCCGGCAGGATTGCCTTCGGCCGAACCAGGCTCGGCGCGTTTGCCGCCATTGCGCGACGGCAAGGCTCACGGCCTGAAAACGAGAAGGCCGGCTCCCTCGGAAGCCGGCGTGTCGCTCGCCAAGATCCGGATTCGGAGACCGCTTCGCCGGGATGCGCTCGAGAGCATCGTCCCGAAAGGTGGTCGCCGGCCCTCGGAAAAAGGCGATGCAGCAACAAGAGTCTGGAGTATCGTCCTGGATCCTCTCTCCAGGACGATACTCTAGAAGTAATACCCGATGTTCATGATGAAGCGCGACTTCCAGCGGTTCTCGCCGCCCTGGGCGAGGCCGTTGTTGAATTCGCCGACTCCGACATAGGGGTCGTTCCGGCCGATGGCAGCCTCGGTGTAGATGATCAGGTTCGGATCGGCCGTGAGGGTCCAGGCTCCGCCGAGCGTGAAGCGCTCGCTGGCCCGGAACGCCGCCTTGTCCTTGAAGAAGGCGCTGTAGCCGACGAAGGGCACGACCGTGAACGGTCCGATCGGATCGGGCACCTTGTAGGTCACCTCGCCCGAGACGAAGTTGCCGCGCGTGGCGAGATTGTACGAGAAGTCGAAGCCGCCGATCGTGATGAGGTCGTTGCGGAAGGGGTTTTTCGGATCGATGTCCTGGCGGACGTAGATCGCCTTGAAGCCCCAGGGGCCGTAGGTGCCCAGCGCGTGCAGGCCTTCGAGCTGCTTGGTGCCGGTCTGGCGCGTGTCGAAGTTGTAGATGTCCGAGTGCCAGATCGAGGCGCCGAAGGCGAGCGAGGCGGTGTCGTTCTTGAGAACGAAGTACTCGGCCCGGCCGATGAACATGTTCTGTTCGGCGTTGCTGGTGCCGTTCGTGACGTAGGGGTCGGCGCGGACGATGTTGGTCGAGTAACGCGCGCTGTCGAGGCTGAGGCCGAAGGCGTTGGGGTTGGCGCCCGGATAGAAGCCGACCTGATAATTGAAGTCCGGCTCGACATGCGAGAACTTGACGCCGAAATTGTAGACTTCTTCCAGTCCCATGGTGAAGCCGAGCGTTTCGAGGAAGCTCGTCCCGAAATACGGGGTCAGGCCGAACGGAGACTGATTGAGACCGACGGTGATGCTGTCCTCGGGCGTGAACTTGTAGCCAATATAGGCGAACATCGTGAAGTGGACTTCGCCCGCATTGCCGCGATACCCGTTGCGTGGGCCGTAGATCGAGCTGCCGCCGTAGAACCGGTACTGTGCCGCGCCGAAGATGGTGTCGGAATCGTAGGCCGCCTTGAGCGCGAGGGTGTCGAAGTCGAAGTTCTCCCGCGCCTTGCGGACGCCGCCGCGGCTGGCATCGTCGAAGCGCCAGTCGTAGCGGGCGCGGATGGCGCCGCCGAAGGTGAAGGTGCCGGTGTTGGTCTTGCCCTTCGGCGGCCCCAGGTCGAAATTGCTGAGGGGATCGGGCGCGTCGCGGGGGTCGGGGACCGCGACCGGCTGCTCGCGGTTGACCTGGCTGGGTTCAGCATCGACCTCGACGGGGCCTCGCGTCTGCGCCGCGGCCCCCGACGGGCACAGCATCACCCCCGCGGCACAGGCCACCAGGGCCGCCGCCAAACCGTTCGCCGTCATGTTCCCCGATCCCCCTCCACCGCATTCCCGAAGCGTCTTCCGAGCTGTCTCCAGGCGTTTTCAGCGCGCGGGCGGCCCCATCACTTCAGCCAGCCGTCGACCGTCGCGCGGTTCCGCGCGATCCACTTCGCGGCGGTCTCCTCGGGCTTGGCGCCCTTCTCCTCGTTCTCCGCCATCACGGCTTCTTCGTCCTTGATGGTGAGCTTGAACTTCTCGAGGACGCCGTAGACCTCCGGCATGTCCTCCTTGAGCCCCTTGCGGGCCAGCGTGTTCACGCTCTCGGCCTCACCGAAGCTCTTCTTGGGGTCGGCGAGGTATTTCAGGTCGTAGCGCGCGAACATCCAGTGCGGCGTCCAGGCGGTGACGACCACGTCCTTCTTCTGCCGCACCGCGTCCTTGAGCGCGCTGGTCATCGTGGCATCGCTGCCGTCGAGCAGCTTGACCTTCAGGCCGTAGGCCTTGATCGCCGCCTCCGAACTCTTCATGACGCCGGCGCCGGGATCGATGCCGACCACCTTGCCGTCGACCTCGGATGCCTTGGTCGCCAGATCCTCGATCGAGTTGAGCGACGAGTAGGCGGGCACGGCCCAGCCGATCTTGGCGCCCGTGACGTTCGGGCCGATCAGGTCGATGCGGTTCTTGAGCTTCTCGTAATAGGCGCCCTGCGTGACGGGGAGCCAAGCCGCGACGCTGGCGTCGGCGTCGCCCGTCGCCACCGCCTGCCACATGGCGGCTGCCGCGAGCGGGATCGTCTTGACCCGATAGCCCTTCTCCTCAAGCGCGAGCTTGAGGATGTTGGTGGCGACCACGGCGTCGGCCCATTCCACGTAGGCGATCCGAACCGGCTTGCCCGCCGCCTCGGCCGGCGTTTGGACCAGGGCAAGGCAGGCCATCACACCAAGTATCGGAGCGCGCATAGGTCGGACCTTCCAAGATAATTTGACGATGTGCGGCGTTATTTGGGCGAGTTTTTTCTCTTCAGGTGCTGGACCTGAAGTTTCGGTATCGAGGCTGTTCGGTGATAATTTGTAAATTACAAGATAAGAGAGTATATCCGGCCGGTTTGCAATCTTTGATTTGCGCTGCGGCCGAGGATGTAACCTTCAGGCAGCGCCGTGGGGGCGCGCCCGGGCTGCAAGGGCCTGGGTGACGCGGTCGAGGATGACCGCCACGATCACGATGCCGATGCCCGCCTCGAACCCGGCTCCCGCCTCAAGGCGCTGGATCGACTGCCAGACCGCGCGGCCGAGGCCGCCGGCACCGATCATCGCCGCGATGACGACCATGGAGAGGGCGAGCATCATGGTCTGGTTGACGCCGGCCATGACCGTCGGCAGCGCGAGCGGCAATTGCACCTTGAACAGCTTCTGGGTCGCCGAGCTGCCGAAGGCATCGGAGGCCTCGACGAGTTCGCCCGGCACGTTGCGGATGCCGAGCGCCGTCAGCCGGATGACCGGCGGCACCGAGAACACGATCGTCGCGAAGCAGGCCGAGACGGCACCGAGCCCGAAGAAGGGCAGAGCCGGGATCAGGTAGACGAAGCTCGGCAGGGTCTGCATCATGTCGAGCACCGGCGAGAAGGTCCGCCATGCCCGTCGGCTGAGCGCGAACCAGATCCCGACGGGAACGCCGATCACCAGCGCCGCGGCGGTGGCGATGCTGACGAGGACCAGGGTCTCGACCGTCGCCTGCCACAGCCTCAGGTTCCACAGGAACAGCAGGCCGGCCAGCGTCAGGAGCCCGATCTTGCGCCCGCCGACACGATAGGCGGCGAGTGCCGCAATCGCGATGCAGATCCAGGGCGGGATCGAGACGAGAGCGGTGGTCAGCGTCTCGATCCAGTCGGAGACGGTGCGGCTGACGGCGCGGGTCAGCCAACTGCCATGCTCGGTGAGCCAGTCGAGACCGTTGTCGCTGAGCGTGTCGAGGGGAAATTTGGGGACGTTCCACTCCATCGCGGTGCTCCTGACGGCTTCGAGAGGATCTGTTGACCTGTCTGCGACAGGCCGTGTGTGCCGGGGCGCGCGGCCAGCGCCTGCACCACGTCGCAGCTCGTGACGGAGCCGATCAGGCGCCCGTCCCTGCCGACGACGGCCACGCGCTCCTCGGCGGCGATCGTGGCGAGGATGGTGTCCAGCCGGCGATCCGCCTCGACGACGGGCTGCCCGAGATCGAGCAGGCCGGCGACGGTCTCGTCGGGCCGCGCGGCGGCGAGCCTGTCGGCGAAGATGCGGCCGACGAGTCGCCCGTCCCCGTCGGCGACGAGCCAGGAGCCGGCATTCCCCCCGCCGAGAGCGATGCGCGCCTCGGCCACCGTCTGCGTGGGCGCCAGTCGGGGGGCGGACCGGTCCGCGACCTGCTCCGCCCGCAGAACCGCGGCGAGGTCGATATGCTCGACGAACCGCTCGACATACTCGGTGGCCGGATGGGCCACGATATCCTCGGGCTGCCCGATCTGGACCACCTCGCCGTCCTTCATCAGGACGATGCGGCCGCCGAGCGCGATGGCCTCGTCGAGGTCGTGCGAGACGAAGACGATGGTCTTCTTGAGCGTGCGCTGAAGCTCGCGCAGCTCCGCCTGCATGTCGCGCCGGATCAGCGGATCCAGGGCGCTGAACGCCTCATCCATGAGGAGGATGTCCGCATCCGCCGCGAGCGCCCGCGCGAGACCCGCGCGCTGCTGCATGCCGCCGGACAATTGACTAGGATACTTCGATTCCCAGCCCTTGAGGCCGACGAGTTCGATCGCCTGCATCGACCGCTCGACCCGCTCCCTGGCCGGAACCTGCTTGATCTCGAGCCCGAACCCGACATTCCCGAGGATGGTCCGGTTGGGCAGCAGGGCGAAGTGCTGGAAGACCATGCCGAAGGTCTTCTGGCGGAAGGCGAGCAGCTCCTTGCGCCCGAGCCGGGTGACGTCCACCCCGTCCACGACGATCCGTCCGCAGGATGGCTCCACGAGCCGGTTCATGCAGCGCAGGAGCGTCGACTTGCCGGAGCCGGACAGGCCCATCAGGACAAGGATCTCGCCCTCCTCGATGTCGAACGAGATGTCGCGCAATCCGACGACGGCACCGCAGGCGGCAGCGATGTCGCTTTTCTGCTTTCCCTGCGCAATCAGATCGAGCGCCGTGGCCGGATTTGAGCCGAATATCTTGCTGATACCTTCAAGATTGATCCGGCCCATGGGGAAAGCCTTTCGCTGTGGGGCGATATTGTCCTCGATCGAAATTTTTATGGTTTTATCTTGGACGATCAAAGGTTATTTTCAGTCATTCAAGGCGGCTTGTCGTATTGCGACGTTTTATTGGCGCCGGACGACGTCCCGGCAGTTTATCGCTGCAATTGGGCGCGTCCGGCAGGGTGTGGCGCGAATCCGAGCAGCGCTGTCCAGAAAAGTTGCAAGATATGTGCGAGTGTTGGGCATCATGGCTGCCGCCGCGCGGCGAGGCGGCGGAGGTTTCCGCCGTCCGGGCGCTGGACCGTCTGCGCGTCTTGCGGGGTCGGGCGCTCGTAGGTTCGGCGGCGCCGGATGCAAAATCGGACTGCACCGCGCTCAAAATGCGGGCCTCGACGGTGGAAACTTGCGCAAGATAGCGATGGTCTTTTCTCGACCAGGAACAGAGTCGATCTCACAGCTTTCGTCGCGTTGATCGCGAGGGTTGGCGCATCACTTCGATGCATTCGGTCCGAGAGCGGCTGCCGCAGCGGGCGACATTCGCGGGGTCCGGGCATACGCGGGGGCGGCCAGGCCGGGCGGCCTTGGCGCCGGCCTGTCCCCAGGCCGCCCCGGCGATCAAAACTGGGTGTAAGTCCCTGCCGGCGCTGAAGGTCGCATTGCTCTTTTCCACGCCTTGTCCCCATATGGAACGAAAGGCGAACGACGGTCTTTTCAGAGTCGATCAGGAGGAAAAGGGCGCCCATGGCACGCTACCGCTTCCACGCGACGAATGGCTACGAGTGCGTGTTCGACGCGCAGGGCAAGGAGATCCGTGTCCCCGAGCGCCTCGTGCGGCGCGCCGACGAGGTGGTTCAAGAGGTGATGAGCCGCCTCGCGGACCGCGAGGATTGGTCGGAATGGCACGTCACCGTGCACGACCTCAGCGGCCGCCGCGTGCTGGTGAGGCCGTTCGTGTGACGGTCGGCGCGGTCGCGAAACCGCGGCGCCCTCAAGCCAGGAAATCGTGAAGGGCGGCGAGCACGAGGTCGGGCCGCTCCTCCTGCAGGGTATGGCCGCAATCGAGCGCAAGACCGCGCACGTCGCGGGCCTTCTCGCGCCACGTCGCCGGCACGTCGTAGGTCCGCCCCACCGTCCCCCGCGCGCCCCAGAGGGCCAGGAGGGGCGCCTCGATCCGTCGGTCGGCATCGGCCGCGTCGTGCTCCAGGTCGATTCCCGCCGCCGCCCGGTAATCCTCGCAGATCGCGTGGCGCGTGGCCGGATCGCGGTAGACGCGCAGGTACTCGGCGAAGAGAGCCGGGCTCGGGCTGCCCGGCGTCTTCGACTGTCCCTCGACATGGGTGCGTAGAAAAAATTCCGGGTCGGCCGCAATCAGGCGCTCCGGCAGGGGCGCCGGCTGGATCAGGAAGAACCACCAGAAATAGGCCGTGGCGAAGGCCTTGTCGGTCCGCGCGTACATCGTCGCGGTCGGCGCGATGTCGAGCACGGCCAGCCGGGTGACGGCGTCGGGGTGATCGAGCGCGAGGCGGTGGGCGACCCGCCCGCCGCGGTCGTGCCCGACGACGGCGAAGCGGTCGTGGCCGAGGCGTCGCATTACCGCGACCGCGTCGGCGGCCATGGCACGCTTGGCGTAGTTGGCGTGGCGCTCACCGCCCTCCGGTTTCTGCGAATCGCCGTAGCCGCGCAGATCCATCGCCACGACGCTGTGGCGCTCGGCCAGAGGCGGAGCGACCGCGTGCCAGGTCGCATGGGTCTGCGGATGCCCGTGCAGCAGGAGGACCGGCGGACCGGACCCGCCGACGGACGCGCGGATGCGCAGGCCGTCGGCGTCGATGTCGTGAAGCGTGAAGCCCGCCAGAAATGGATCGGCCGTCATGGTCCGCACCTCAACCGAACGAGCCCGCGCGAGCTGCGCCTCGCCCCCGCATGCAAGCCCGACCGCAAGCCCTTATTCCTTGGCGAAGCCGATATCGGCGGCCACCGCCCTGAGGCGCTCCGGATCGCGCTCCTTGCGCTCGGAATAGCGGTCGACGAGGTAATCGGCCCGCCCACGGGTGAGAAGCGTGAACTTCATCAGTTCCTCGCAGACATCGACCACCCGGTCGTAGAGCGGTCCGGCCTTCATCCGGCCGGCCTCGTCGAACTCCTTATAGG
>JAGTAM010000131.1 GCA_023422485.1 Pseudomonadota bacterium
GAGATCCGCGGCGCCGAGGCGCCCCTCGATGAGGGGGTTCTGGTGTTCCAGGCCGGCACCCGCCGCGACGGCGACCGGCTGCTCGCCGATGGCGGCCGGGTGCTCGCGGTCACGGCGCTCGGCGCCAGCGTGGGGGAAGCGCAGGAGCGCGCCTACGCGGCGGTGCGGCGGATCGACTGGCCGGACGGCTTTTTCCGGACGGACATCGGCGGCCGGGAGGTTGCCAGGGAGGCGGCTCACGACGCGGCCGCTTCCGGCGACTGATGCCCGATTTCCTCGACCTCGCCTTTGCCGCCGCCCGCGAGGCCGCAGCTTTGGGCGAGGTGCCGGTCGGCGCGGTGGTGGTGCGCGACGGCGCGGTCCTGGCGGTTGCGGGCAACCGGCCGCGCACATTGTCCGACCCCACGGCCCATGCCGAGATCCTGGCGATCCGCGCCGCCTGCGCTGCCTTGCGCGACGAGCGCCTCACCGGCTGCGACCTCTACGTCACCCTGGAGCCCTGTCCGATGTGCGCGGGCGCGATCGCCTTCGCCCGCATCCGCCGGCTCTACTACGCCGCTTCCGATCCCAAGGGCGGCGGCGTCGAGCACGGGCCCCGCGTGTTCAACCAGCCGACCTGCCACCACGCCCCGGAGGTCTATTCCGGCTTTCGCGAGGCCGAGGCGGCGGGCCTGCTCAGGGATTTCTTTTCGCAAAGACGGGGGTGAGCGGGCGGTGAACCGCGGCGACGCGCGGCGCGTTCGGCACCCATCCCGCGACGTCGCACGGAGCCCGTCCCATGGTCCCGACCTACCAGCGCGCCCTGATCGTCGGGGCCGGTCCCGGCTTGAGCGCCTCCCTGGCGCGCCTGTTCGCGGCCGAGGGGCTGAAGGTCGGGCTCGCCGCGCGCAACGTCGAGAAGCTGAGCAACCTCGCCGCGGAGACGGGGGCGGTGGTGCACGCCTGCGACGCCACCGATCCGGGCGCGGTCGAGGCCCTGTTCCCCCGGCTCGAACCGGCGCTCGGCGGCGCGCCGGACGTGGTGGTCTACAACGCCAGCGGCCGGCTGCGCGGGCCCACCGTCGATCTCGATCCGGAGGCGGTCGCCCGGGCGCTCGCGGTCTCGGCCTATGGCGGCTTCCTCGTGGCCCAGGCCGCCGCCCGGCGGATGCTGCCCCACCGCCACGGCGCGATCCTGTTCACCGGCGCCTCGGCGAGCGTGAAGGGTTTTGCCGGCTCCGCCCCCTTCGCCATGGGCAAGTTCGCCCTGCGCGGCCTCGCGCAGAGCCTCGCCCGCGAGCTTCAGCCTCTCGGCATCCACGTCGCGCACATCGTGATCGACGGTGCCATCCGCTCCGCCGCCCGCCCCGATCCGGAGGGGCGCCCCGACGCGACCCTCGATCCCGACGCCATCGCGAAGGGCTACCTCGCCCTCCTGCGCCAGGACCGCAGCGCCTGGACCGACGAGATCGCCCTGCGGCCCTGGGTCGAGAACTTCTGAGATCTATCCTGCCAGAAAGCCCTGCAACGCCCGCAGGGTCTGCTCCGGCGCCTCTTCGGTCATGAAGTGGCCGGAGGCGATATTTGCGCCCTGCGCCGTGGGGGCAAAAGTCCGCTGCCAGGCTGCCAGGGCGGTCTCCGGCTTGTCCCGGTTGAGATAGGCGTCGCTGGCGAGCACCAGCACCGGCATCGGTAAGGTGCGGCCCGCGGCGAGGTCGTCGCGGTCGGCGGCGCGGTCCGGCCCATCGGCGCCGCCCGCCCGGTAATCCTCGCACATCGCGTGGATGCGCTCGGGCACGTTCCAGGCCTGCCGGTAGAGGGTGAGCGCGCGGGCGTCGAAGGTGGCGAGGTCGTGGCTCGCGCTCCAGTCGCGCAGCAGCCCCTCGAAATAGGCGTCCGGGTCGCGGCGGATCGCCTCCTCCGGCTCCGGGGCCGGGCGCGACAGGAACGACCAGTGCGGGTTCGCGCCGGGCTTCGCCTCGATGCGGGTCCACTGGACCTCGGTCGGCACGATGTCGAGGATCGCGAGCCGCTCGATCCGGCCGGGTTCGTCCAGCGCCAGCCGGTAGCCGATGCGGGCGCCGCGATCGTGGCCGGCCAGCGCGAAGCGGACATGGCCGAGCCGCTCCATCACCGCGACGATCTCCGCCCCGAGCCGGCGCTTGGCGTAGGCGTTCTCCCCGGCGCCGGAGGCGGGCGCGGCCGACCAGCCGTAGCCCTTCAGGTCGAGGGCGATCACCCGGTGCGTCTCGGCGAGCGCCGGCGCCAGCCGGTGCCACATCGCGTGGCTCTGCGGGAAGCCGTGCAGCAGGAGGAGCGGCGGTGCGTCCCGCGGGCCCTTAGCCCGGCCGAACCAGCGGCCGGCCGGCCCCTCGATCCATAGCGGCTCGAAGCCGGGAAAAAGGTCGTCGCCCTCAGCCATCCGTCAACCTCTGCCGCATCCAGGATGCGGATAACGGTCCGGCGCGGCGAAAGCTCCGGTGCCTCGCCGTCGCTAGATCGCTCAGGATTCCACGGCCGGGGTCTTGCAACCTAGAAGAAAGATTGCGGATCTGTGCAATTCAGGAGGTGGCCGTCAGCCTTCCCTGCACTTGGTTTTGCACTTCGATCGACAGGATTAGTCCGTTAATTGGGCATGATGGCCAAGTCATAGGCATGAGGAAATATTTACATTCTGGCCTCAAAATCCCGCCTGCCTACGGTGGTGCTATGCCTCTGAACGATCTTGAAGAACTGGCGCGGATCGCGTTCGACTGGCTCTGGGCCACCGATGCCGAGGACCGATTCAGTTACATCTCCCCGGGCGCCGAGCGTCTGCTGGGCCGCCCGCCTGAGAGTCTGATCGGGCGGGCGCGCGAGACCCTGGCCGGTGAGGAGGCGAACCTTGCGCATTATCGCGAGACGATCGCCGCCCGCCGCCCCTTCCGTGAATTGACCTACGTCTATCGCCATCCCGACGGCACGCCGCGTTGGTTCGAGATCAGCGGTCGCCCGCTTTTCTCACCCGAGGGTGAGTTCCTCGGCTATCGGGGCGTGGGCAGCGACGTCACGGAGCAGCACCGGACCCGGCGCGCCCTGGTCGAGGCCCATGCCCAGCTCAGCGAGCAGAACCGGCGCTTCGACGCGGCCCTGGAGAACATGACGCACG
>JAGTAM010000476.1 GCA_023422485.1 Pseudomonadota bacterium
CGTCACCACCCTGAACTACCTGCCGCACGACCGCGAGGTCGACATCGTGCTCTCGAAGTCGCCGCACTACCAGAGCGAGGGCGGACGCGACACGGTGAACCGCATGGTGCGCGTGGCCGACCTGACCGGCAACGCCTTCATGAACGGCGACCTCTCGACCGTGATGAGCCCGCGCACGCTCATCACCTGGGCCGAGAACGCCGACATCTTCCGCGATATCGGCTTCGCCTTCCGGGTGACCTTCCTCAACAAGTGCGACGAGCTGGAGCGGCCCCTGGTGGCCGAGTTCTACCAGCGCGCCTTCGGCAAGGAACTGCCCGAGAGCGCGCTCAACGTCGCGCTGAGCTGATCGGGCGTCCGTCCCCGCCGCTCGCACGCGACGGGGACGGCGCTCGTCTTCCCGGTCTTGAGGCGCTGCCGTCATGGCACTGCCTCGGCCGGGCCTTCGAACTCGATTCGGTGGCGTCCGCGAAGATATGGCCCTGACCAACCGCCCCAAGACCGGCGATCGCAAGGAACCCGGCGCCGAGCCGCTGAAGCGCTCGGTGGCCGGTTGCCTGCGCGCCATCGCCAACCGGCCGGATATCGAGGTCACCTATGCCAGCGACCGGCCGGCGCTGATCGGCGACAAGGCGCGCCTGCCCGAGCCGACGCGGCGGCTCACCGCCGAGGACGCAGCAATCCTGCGCGGGCACTCCGATTCCATGGCGCTCCGCCTCGGCTGCCACGACAGCGGCGTCCACCGCCGGCTCGCTCCCGACAACGCCGCGGCGCGCGCCGTCTACGATGCGGTCGAGCAGGCCCGCGTCGAGGCAATCGGCTCGCGCCGGCTGGAGGGGGTCGCCGCCAACATCACCGCGATGCTGGAGGACCGCTACCACCGCGGCGGCAAGTACGAGAACATCACCGACCGGGCCGATGCGCCGATGGAGGATGCCGTCGCGCTGATGGTGCGCGAGCGCCTGACCGGCCAGAAGCCGCCGCCCGCCGCCGCCCGGATCGTCGATCTGTGGCGCGAGCATATCGAGGCGCGGGCCGGCAAGAACCTCGACGGCCTGCTCGGCACGATCGACAATCAGCGCAGCTTCGCCCGCTCCGTGCGCGACCTGCTCTCCTCCCTCGACATGGCCGACCAGACGCCGCTCGATCAGGACGACGAGAGCGACGAGGACGAGAACCAGGCCCAGGACGACGAGCAGCAGCCGAGCGAGGGCGAGGCCGAGGAGCAGTCGCAAGGGGATCGCGCCGAGATCGAGGTGTCCGACGAGGCCACCGACGAGCTGGATGAGGGCGCCACCGAATCCGCCGATGCGCCCTCCGGCGAGTTGCCGGAGGAGGCCGAGGACGCGGAATCCGAGGAGGCGTCGGAATCCTGGCGCCCGCCGAGCCAGCGCGGCAACGAGCGCACCGGCCCCGATTACCGGGTCTACAACCCGCGTTTCGACGAGATCGTCGAGGCCGAGGACCTGTGCGATGCCGAGGAGCTGACGCGCCTGCGCAGCTATCTCGACAAGCAGCTCGCCCACCTTCAGGGCGTGGTCGGGCGCCTCGCCAACCGCCTGCAGCGTCGCCTGCTGGCGCAGCAGAGCCGTGCCTGGGACTTCGACCTAGAGGAGGGCCAGCTCGACCCGGCCCGCCTCGTCCGCGTCGTCACCGATCCGTTCCAGCCGCTCTCCTTCAAGCAGGAGAAGGACACCGACTTCCGCGATACCGTGGTGACGCTGCTGCTCGACAATTCCGGCTCAATGCGCGGGCGCCCGATCACGGTCGCGGCGACCTGCGCCGACATCCTCGCCCGCACCCTGGAGCGCTGTGGCGTGAAGGTCGAGATTTTGGGCTTCACCACCCGCGCCTGGAAGGGCGGCCAGTCCCGCGAGGCGTGGCTCGCCAACGGCAAGCCGCCCAATCCCGGCCGCCTGAACGACCTGCGCCACATCATCTACAAGAGCGCCGACGCGCCCTGGCGGCGGGCGCGGAAAAACCTCGGCCTGATGATGCGCGAGGGGCTGTTGAAGGAGAACATCGACGGCGAGGCGTTGGACTGGGCCCACAAGCGCCTGCTGGCCCGGCCCGAGCAGCGCCGCATCCTGATGGTGATCTCCGATGGCGCGCCGGTCGACGATTCGACGCTGTCGGTCAATCCCGGCAACTATCTGGAGCGTCACCTGCGCTACATGATCGAGGAGATCGAGACCCGCTCGCCGGTCGAGTTGCTCGCCATCGGCATCGGCCACGACGTGACGCGCTACTACCGCCGCGCCGTGACGATCATCGACGCCGAGGAACTCGGAGGCGCGATGACGGAGAAGCTCGCCGAGCTGTTCGAGGAGGATGCCGGCCTGTCCCGAAGCGGCGGGGGGATGCGGCGGGCGGGCGGACGTCGGTGACGACAAGATCCGGGCGGTGCCTCGTCGCCCGAACGGTTCGGAATCGTCAGCGAGACCCGTCGGAGCGTCCGTCTCGCTTCAACTCGGGCTTCAGGATCATGCGGCCCTCGTAGCCGTCGTAGCCGCCGCTATAGGTGAAGCGGTTCAGCGCGAGTTTCCGTCGCCGTTCCAGGGAAAGGTCGCTCTCGCGCGGCGAAAGGCCCGGCTCCCCGATCCGGCGACGCGTTTGTCCCTGTGTGCTGTACGGCTTCGGCATTCGCGGACGGTCCATTCGAGCCTTTAGGTCGGCCGGGGCGAGTGGGCCCCGTGAGGCGCGGGCTTCACGCTACAGCAGGTAGGGCAATCCGGCCTAGGTCAGAACGGACTGACCGGAAAAAACCGTAGATAAAGCTCGGCGTACTTCCCGTCGTCCCACACGCGCTGCAACGCGTCGTCGAGGGCGCGGGCGAGCGCCGCGTCCTCGGTGCGGGTGACGAAGCCGATGCCCTCGCCGAAATAGCGGTTTTCCAGGTAGTCGCCACCGGAATAGGCGCAGCAGCCCTCCGCCTCCTGGCCATTCAGCCACAGCGCGAGGCTGAGGCCGTCGGCGAACAGATACTCGACCTCGCCGCGCTTGAGCGCGCTCTCGGCCGCCGACAGGTCGGTGAACGTCTTGCCCGTGGCTTTGGGGAAATAGGCTTTCAGGTAGGCCTCGTGGGCGCTGCCCTCCACGACTCCGACGCTCCGCCCGGCCATCGCGCTCGCCGAGGGGGCGGGCAGACCGCGATCCTTGCGAGCGACGAAGCGGGCCGGCCAGCGGAAATAGGGTCGTGTGGCCAGGAAGCGCGCGCGCAGGCCTGCGGTCAGAGGCACGGCGGCGGCCACCACGTCGCCCTGCTTGTCGGAGAGCGCGTCGAGCAGCGTGTCGAAGCGGCGCGCCTGCACCGTGCAGGTGATGGTCAACCGCTCGCAGACCGCGCGGGCCAATTCCACGGCAAAGCCCGTCGGCATGCCGTCGGGTCCTGCGAAGTGCAGCGGCGGAAACTCGTCGTCGGTCATGAAGCGGACGGCCCGCCCCGTCTGCGGCGCCTCGACGCGCTCGCCGCGCGCCCGCGGATTCCAGAAGTTCGGAATGACGACCGAGGGCGTGGGATCTGCAGCGGCTGTTTGTTGTGCCGATGCAACATTGGTTAATGAAGTGATAACGGCTGGTACAATCAGCCACTGCATCCAGCGGTGGAGAATTGACGCGCTGGTTGTCGTCGTGGCGCAGTGCACGCCGATGGAGAGGTCCGGGCCCATGCCTCTCCCTAGCACGGCGCGGGCTCGCAGGGAGCTATCACCCTGTCCGATCTCGACCGCCGACGGAGCAGTCGGGCCGCCCTGCTCCCGCCGGAAATCGGCTTCCTCGCCGCCGAAGGCGTTCCCCTCGAGACGTTGAGCCG
>JAGTAM010000282.1 GCA_023422485.1 Pseudomonadota bacterium
GTCCAGTATCCTTGAGCCGGACGATCTGCACGTCGTGAACGAAGCGGCAGGGCGGCGGGACAGCGAAGACACCTTCGGCCTCGTCGGCCGAGCGACAGATCTCGAGAGCACCGCCGCCTGTGGCGTAGCAGGTGCTGTTGCCGCCCCGCGCCGCGCCGGCCTGAGCATGGCCCGCGAGCATCGCCAGCACCGAAGCGCCGATCGCCGCACCGCGCGAAACGATCCCGGAAGCGGGCGTGAAGGAACCGCATCCTGCGGCGAGGGAGAGGAAAGGGCGCAGTGTCGACACCGTAGAACCTTAGCCCTTTCGAGCCGATTCCGGAAAGCTGTCGCGGGAAGCCTTCCCATCACGATCCGGTCGTTTTCGGCACGCGGGAAGCGAACATGGTGAAAGGATTGGCTCACCAACACGGATTATCCTGGGGGTCCGTTCGATCAAGAGGGCATCCCATCGATGAGCAGCGGTCTCTCGGCACCGGCCGGTCTGTCGGAGGTCTCCCGCCTCGCGACTTTGCTGGCCGATCAGGCGCTGGACGCGCAGATCATGAGCCGTCCGATCCCCGACGATCAGGTCCAGGCCCTGCTGGACGCCGCCGTGCTCCTCGACGAGTACGGCCAGGAGATCCCGCCGCTCCTCGGGCAGATCGTCCACGAAATCGGCTCCTCCGCGCCCGAACGGGCCGTCCGTTCGGCCAAGCGCGCGGACGAGGACGAGGTCGGGCGCATGGCCTGGATGCTGCGCCCGTTCCGGTCGGCCAAGCGCAGCGGCTGAGGAGCGGGACCGGAGACGGACTTGCGGGCGCCGGGCCGCGCCGATAGAGCGCGAACGACGTGGCGCGTGCCATCAGCCCGGATTTCAGCCCATGACCACCTATAAGCTTCTGCTCCTGCCTGGCGACGGCATCGGCCCCGAGGTGATGGCCGAGGTCGAGAAGGTGGTCGGCTGGCTCAAGCGCGCCGGCCTCGCCGATTTCGAGACCGAGCGCGATCTCGTCGGCGGCGCGGCCATCGACGTCCACGGCAAGCCGCTCGCCGACGAGACGCTTGCCCGCGCGGACGCGGCCGATGCGATCCTGCTCGGTGCGGTCGGCGGGCCGAAGTGGAACGGTGTCGCCTACGACATCCGCCCCGAGGCCGGTCTTCTGCGCCTGCGCAAGGATCTCGGCCTTTTCGCCAACCTGCGCCCGGCGATCTGCTACCCGGCTTTGGCCGACGCCTCGGCGCTCAAGCGCGAGCTCGTCGAGGGCCTCGACATCATGATCGTGCGCGAGCTCACCGGCGGCGTCTATTTCGGCGAGCCGAAAGAGATCACCACGCTGGAGGACGGCTCGAAGCGGGCGGTCGACACACAGGTCTACACCACCGCCGAGATCGAGCGGATCGCCCACGTCGCCTTCGACCTCGCGCGCAAGCGCTCCGGCCGGGTCGCCTCGGCGGAGAAGAACAACGTGATGAAGACCGGCGTCCTGTGGAAGGAGGTCGTCACGCGGGTCCACGCCGAGAACTACAGCGAAGTCGAGCTGGAGCACGTGCTCGCCGACAACTGCGCCATGCAGCTCGTGCGGCGGCCCAAGCAGTTCGACGTGCTGGTCACCGACAACCTGTTCGGTGACGTGCTCTCCGACGTCGCGGCGATGCTCACCGGCTCGCTCGGCATGCTGCCCTCCGCCTCCCTCGGCGCGACCGACGCGCGCGGCACCCGAAAGGCGCTCTACGAGCCGGTCCATGGCTCGGCCCCCGACATCGCCGGCAAGGGCTACGCCAACCCGATCGCGATGATCGGCTCGCTGGCGATGTGCCTGCGCTACTCGTTCGGGCTCGGCGAGGCCGCCGACCTCGTCGAGGGCGCGATCACCCGGGCGCTCGCCGCAGGCGCCCGCACCCGCGACATCGTCGGCGAAGGCCAGACCCCGATCAGCACCGCCGAGATGGGCGATGCGATCCTGCGCGAGTTGGAGACCCTGGCGGGCTGAGCGCCCTATCCCTCTGTCGTCACTGCGAGCGAAGCGAAGCAGTCGAGCCGCGCGACCTCTCCGGTAAGGTCGAGACTCGGATTGCTTCGGCTCCCCCTCGCAATGACGGCTAAGACGGTTCCCTACTTCTCTCCCAACGGCAGCCAGGCGCGGCCGTCCCGGCCCAGGAGTTCGTCCGCCTCCTTCGGTCCCGGACTTCCCGCCGGATAGAGGCAGACCGGCGCGTCCTTCCGAGCCTGGATCAGCGGATCGACCGCGGCCCAGCTCGCCTCGATGGTGTCGGCACGCTGGAACAGGGTCGGGTCACCCATCATGCAGTCGTAGATCAGCGTCTCGTAGCCGACGGTGGGGAGCGGATCGAAGAAGTCGGCGTAGCAGAAGCCGCTCTCGATCGGGGCGAGATGCATCTGAGGCCCCGGCCGCTTCACGTTGAACCGGGTGGCCGAGCCGGGCCTCGGGTCGATGCGCAGGCACATGACGTTCGAGGCGGGGAACTGGCCCTCAGGCCCACGGAACAGCGTGAAGGGTGCCGGCTTGAAATGCACCGTGATCTCGGTGCGCCTGTCCGCCAGCCGCTTGCCGGTGCGCAGGTAGAACGGCACGCCGGACCAGCGCTCATTCTCGATCGCGAGCTTGAGGGCGACGTAGGTCTCGGTTCGCGAGTCCTCGGCCACGTCCGGCTCGTCGCGGTAGGCCGCCACGTCCGTGCCCTCCTCGTGGCCGGCCGCGTACTGGCCGCGCACCGCGTTCTCCGGCGCCACCGGGCGGATCGCCGTCACCAGCCTCGTCTTCTCGTCGCGCACGGCCTCGGCATCGAACGAGGACGGCGGCTCCATCGCCACCATGGTGAGAAGCTGGAACAGGTGGTTGGGCACCATGTCCCGAAGCGCGCCCGTCGGCTCGTAGAACCGACCGCGCTCCTCGACGCCGATCGTCTCGGCGGCGGTGATCTCGACGTGGTCGACGTAGTCGCGCCGCCAGATCGGCTCCAGCATGGCGTTGGCGAAGCGGATCGCGAGGATGCTCTGGACCGTCTCTTTTCCGAGGAAGTGGTCGATTCGGTAGAACTGGCTCTCGTCGCCCTGCGCCAGAATGGTCTCGTTCAGGGCCTTGGCGGAAGCGAGGTCGGCACCGAACGGCTTCTCGATGATGACGCGGCGGAAGGCGCCGTCCGACTGTTCGAGCAGGCCTGCCTTCCCGAGGCCTTCGACGACGGGTCCGAAGAAGCGGGCGGCGACCGCGAGGTAGAACACCACATTGCCGCTCAGCCGCCCGGAGAGATCATTGAAGGTGGCCTCGTCGGAAAAATCGCCCTGCATCACGTGCAGGCGCTCGCGGATGAAGCCCCAGGGCTGCGGATCGATCCGCTCGGGGTGGAACTCCGCGGACGGGTCCCCAGTGAAGGATTCCATCGTCTTCGTCAGGTCGTCGCGCCAGCCATCGTCGGTGAGCGGATTGTGATCGACGCCGAGGACCGAGAACCTTTGGTCGAGCAGCCCGCCGGCAGCGAGATTGTAGAGCGCGGGCATCAGCAGGCGCTTCGTCAGGTCGCCGCCGGCTCCGAAGACCACGAGGGTGCAGGGCGGGGCCTGCGGCGTATCGGGAGCGTCGTCAACGCGGGCGTCGGGCATCGATCATCCGGGGCTGCCGGCCGGCGACGGGCCGACCGCTTAGATCCCGGTTTCAACAGCATCCCGCGGTTCGTGTTCCGGCCGGGCTGCCCTGCTCCGGCCGCCGGGATGGACCCTACTCGTCGGTGCGGACGGCCGAACCACCGTCGATCGGCAGGCGCACGCCCTTCAGTTCCTCGCCGGTCGGCAGCGAGCGGGCGTCCCAACCGCCGCCGAGTGCCCGGATCAGCGACACGGCGGTGGTGAAGCGGTTGAGCCGGATCTGCAGCGCGGTGATCTCGTTGTTGATCTGCAGGGCCTGGGCGGTCACGACCGTCGTGTAGTTCTGCGTGCCGGCCCGGTACTCGTTGAGCGCAATCTCGACCGCGCGGCGGGCCGAGGCCACCGCCTCGTCCTGCTTCGCCTGCTGCCGCGCCAGGATGCGCACGCCAGCGAGCCCGTTCTCGACCTCGCCGAAGGCGGTCAGCACCGTCTGGCGGTAATTGGCCACCGCCGCCTCGTAGGCGGCCCGCGCCGTTTGCAGCACCGCGGCGCGGGCGCCGCCGTCGAAGAACACCTGACTGCCGTTGGCGGCGATCGACCAGACGCGATTGGCCGCCGAGAACACGCCGTTGCTCGTCGCTCCCGAGAAGCCGCCCGAAGCCGAGAGCGTGACGGTGGGGAAGAAGGCGGAGACCGCTACGCCGATCTGCTCGCTCTGCGCCTGCACCAGCCGCTCGGACCCGGCGATATCGGGCCGGCGCTCCAGCAGGTCGGAGGGGATGCCGACCGGTACCGAGGGGGGCCGCACGGGCAGAGGCGAGAAGGGCAGCCTGAATTCGGAAGGCGGCCTGCCGGTGAGGATCGCCACGGCGTGCTCGAAGGTGGCCCGCTGCAGATCGACGGCGATCAGCGAGGCCTCGGTGGTCTGGAGCTGCGTCTGCGCGGTGATGACGTCGGAGCGGGCGGCGACGCCCGCATTGTACTGGTTCTCGGCGATCGCGAGGCTGCGCTTGAAACCTTCGACGTTCTCCTGAAGCACCCGCTTCAAGGCATCCTGGTAGCGGAGCTGAAGATAAGCGGTGGCCAGCTCCGCCTGGAGGCTGAGGCGCACCAGGGCGAGGTCGGCGGCCGAGGCCTGGGCCGAGGCGACGTCGCTCTCGATCTGGCGCCGGATGCCGCCGAACAGGTCGAGCTCCCAGCTCGCCTGCCCCTGGAGCGAGACCGTCGTGCGCTCCGTCCCCAACGCCCGCGAGCGGGTGATGCTCGGCGCGCCGATCACCGTGGGGAACAGGGCGGCCCGCGCCTGCGCCACCAGGGCGCGGGCCTGATCGTAGACCGCGATCTGCGCGCGGAGGTTCTGGTTGTCCACGTCGATCGAGCGGATCAGCCGGTCGAGGGTCGGATCGTTGAAGGCCCGCCACCAGTCGCCGCGCTCGGCCGCATCGTTCGGTGCCGCCGGGCGCCAGCCCTTCTGCGCCTGGACGTAGGCAAGGCTGTCCTCGCGCATTCCGCCCTGCTTGAACGCCAGCGGCGTCTCGACGGAGGGGCGCGAGTAGTCGGGGCCGACGAGGCAGCCGGAGGTGGAGAGGCCGAGCACAACGACCTGAGCGACTTTCAAGAACGTCACCGGGCCCTTCCCTCTCCCGTCTGCGGGAGAGGGGGGCCCGCGAAGCGGGTCGGGTGAGGGGCCGCGCGACGTTCGGAAACGTGCCCCCCCTCTCCCGCCCTGCATCCGCAGGGCACCCTCTCCCGCGCAGGGGGGAGGGTTATTGCGCGTGTCACGGATCACGAAACAACCATCCTCACTCGGCCGGCACCGTCGCGGGTCCGCCCCGGCGACGCTTCGCCCAGAGCCGGAGACGGTCGAGATACAGGTAGACGACCGGTGTCGTGTAGAGGGTCAGGATCTGGCTGACGATGAGTCCACCGACGATCGCGATCCCGAGCGGGCGGCGCAGCTCCGCGCCCTCGCCGCCGGCGATGATGAGCGGCGCCGCGCCAAGGAGCGCAGCAAGCGTCGTCATCATGATCGGGCGGAAGCGCAGGATACAGGCCTCGTAGATCGCCTCCCCCGGAGCGAGACCGCGCTTTCGCTCCGCATCGATGGCGAAGTCGATCATCAGGATGGCGTTCTTCTTCACGATGCCGATGAGGAGGAACACCGCGATCAGGGCGACGATGGTGAATGCGGTGCCGGTGGCGAGCAGGGCCACGATGGCGCCGATGCCGGCCGAGGGCAGCGTCGAGAGAATCGTCAGCGGGTGGATGTAGCTCTCGTAGAGGATGCCGAGCACGGCGTAGACGGCGAGCAAAGCTGCCAGGATCAGCAGCGGCTGGCGCGAGGCCGAATCCTGATAGCTCTTGGCCGCGCCCGCGAACTCGCCGTGGATGGTCTGCGGCAGTTGCAGGTCGAGCATGGTCTGATTGATGACCTCGGTCGCCTCGCCCAGGCTCTTGCCCGGCACGAGGTTGAACGAGATCGTTGTCGCCACGAACAGGCCCTGATGTGCCACCTGGACCGGCGCGTTGCCGGTCTCGAAACGGGCGAAGGCGGAGAGCGGGACCATCGTCTCCTTGGCGCTCGAGACCGGCGCACTCGATGATGCACTGCCCCGGCTCGCGGCAATGGCGTTGCCCGCGGCGTTGCGCGCCGAATCCGCGGCGATGGCCGCGGCCGTGTCGGTGGTGGAGGTGCCCGACGTCGAGGCTTGCGAGGGCGTCGTGGTCCCGCCGCCCGAGACCGTGCCGGCAACCGCGTTGGTGGTGGCCGAGCCCCGCGCCCGTCCACCCGTGGTCGACACGTAGATCGTCTTCAGCACCTCCGGGTTCTGGAGGTATCGCGGCGCGATCTCCATCACGACGTGGTACTGGTTGAGCGGGTTGTAGATCGTCGAGACCTGCCGCTGCCCGAAGGCGTCGTAGAGGGTGTTGTCGATCTGGTCGGGGGTGATGCCGTAGCGGAAGGCGGTCGCCCGGTCGATGACGAGGCGGCTCTCCAGCCCGCCCTCCTGCTGGTCGGAGGTCACGTCGGCGAAGATGTCGGTGCGCTTCTGAAGGGCCTGAAGCAGCTTGGGCGAGGCGGCGTAGAGTTCGGCCGCGGTGTCGCCCTGGAGCGTGTATTGGTACTGGGCGAAGCTCTGGCGCCCGCCCATCCTCAGATCCTGGCGCGGGAACAGGTACAGGCGCGCGCCGGCGACCTGGGCGAGCTTGGGCCTGAGGCGGGCCATCACCTTCTCGATCGAATCGCGCTGGCCCAAGGGTTTGAGCCCGACGAAGACGTTGGCCGAGTTGGTGCCGCGCCCGCCGGTGAAGCCGACGATGCTCTCCACCGCCGGATCCGCCTGCACGATGGCGCTCGCCCGCTCCAGCTTGTCCTTCATCGAC
>JAGTAM010000296.1 GCA_023422485.1 Pseudomonadota bacterium
CGCCCAGATTCCGGAGGGCGCACCCGCCATCCTGCTGGCACACGAGCCCGACATCTTCCCCGGAGTGCCTTCGCGGATCGCCCTTACGCTCTCGGGGCACACCCATGGCGGGCAGGTGCGCGTGTTCGGCTACGCACCGGTCGTCCCGTCCCGCTACAAGAACCGCTTCGCCTACGGCCATGTGCGCGAGCAGGCGGACCTGATCGTCTCCGGCGGCCTCGGCATGAGCATCGCCCCGGTGCGGTTCGGCATACCGCCCGAGATCGTCGTGATCGATCTCGGCGAGGATCGGAGTCCTGCTGCTTAGGTATGCGCTTGAGGCATATCAGCCCGACAGGTGAACCGGGGAAGTCTGGCATCGGGCGCAACTCTACGATCCGCGTCGCCGCGGTGTCCGCTGTCGATCATCATTGATTCATAAACGTTTTCCCGACAGCGCTCACATCTCGACCACGGGAACGGCGCAGCTTGGAGCCTGTGATCACAGGATTGCGTGCCGGCGGAACATGCATGGATCGCACAAGTTGGAGCCGCGAGCCCGCTCTTCGGGAGCGTCGGCCTCCGCCAACGATCTTCGAACGTCCTTCAAGGAAATCTTCGCGATGAAGTCGACCGTCATGGCCGCCCTCGGCCTGTCCGTCACCCTCGCCGCACCCGCAATGGCTCAGGACGCGCTGCCGCTGCGCATCGGTTCCGCTGCGCCGATCGGTGCGGCCGCGACCGACACGCGGGAGTTCCGCGCCGAGGCCCTGCGTTCGGACGCGGTCAGCATCGAGGCGAGCCGCATCGCTCTCGAACGCTCCCGCAACCCGCGGGTGCGCAACTACGCCAACCGCGTCCTGGTCGAGCGTGAGGCCACCACTAAGGCGCTGCTGCCCGAAGGCACCTCGCTCACCGCCAGCGGCCGCATCGTTTCCGACAGCCAAGGCATCCCGACCCGCCTCGACAACCCGGTCGGCGTCGTGCTCGCCCCGGTGACGATTGCCGCCAACATCGGCACCGGTATCGTCGGCGGCGTGCTCGGCGGCGTCGGCCTGATCGACAACAGCCCCGGCGAACCCGGCCGCCGCGTCGCGCTCGGCCCGAACGGCCAGCAGCGCCTCGAGCGCCTGCGCTCGGCCCGGTCCGCCCGCGAGTTCGACCGCACATACGTCAACGAGCAGGCCCGCTCGGATGCCCGAACGCTCGCGCTCTACAGCAGCTACGCCCGCAACGGCGACAGCGCCGCCGGCCGCACCTTCGCAAACCAGGCGCTGCCCTACATCGCCGACGAGCACGCCCATTCGGCGACGCTTGCCGGCCGCATCGGCGGCTGAGCGATCCGAACAGGCTGTGCCGGCGGGGCCGCCCTCCAAAGGGGCGGTCCTCGCCGTTTCGGAACTCGTCCGCCCCTCGCCACCTCGGGCGGGAGCCGGTAAGAACCGGCTCCCTCTCCATATCCGGATACCCATGGATCCGATGACAGGCGCCGACGCGCACCGCCTCCCCCTGCGCGTCTATTACGAGGACACCGATTTCTCGGGCTTCGTCTACCACGCGAGCTATCTGCGCTTCATGGAGCGCGGGCGCACCGAGTTGCTGCGCGGTCTCGCGGGCGACCAGTCGGATCTGCACGCGGACGGGACGGGCCTCGTCTTCGTCGTACGCAAGATGACCCTCGACTTCCTCAAGCCCGCCCGCATGGATGATCTGATCGAGGTTCATACGCGGTCGAGCGAGTTGCGCGGCGCCTCGATGCACCTCGCCCAGGAAGTGCGCCGGGGCGAGGACGTGCTGGTGCGCGCCGAGGTCGTCGTGGCCTGCGTCCGGAACGGGCGGGCGATCCGTCTGCCCGATGCCTTGCGCCGGGCGCTGACGCCGCCGGAACTCAGATCCGCCTGACCTCCACAAGGAAGTCCTGGACCGCCCGCGTGACCTGCTCCGTCTGCTGATCGAGGATCGTCGTCGCCGACAGGACCGCGCGTGCCGAGGCCGCGGAGGTTTCGGCCGTGGTCGCCACCTCGGCGATGCTGCCGCCGACGCGGTCGGTGCGCTCCGCCGCCTCGCGGGCGCTGCGGCTGATCTCGTCCGCCGTCGCCGCCTGCTCCTCGACCGCGGCGGCGATGGTGGTGGCACCCTCGTCGAGCCCGCGGATCACGCCCGAGATCCGCTCGATGGCCGTGACCGTCTGCGAGGTCGCCGCCTGGATCAGCCCGATATGCTGCGCGATCTCGCTCGTCGCCTTGGCGGTCTGCCCGGCCAGAGCCTTGACCTCCGTGGCGACGACGGCGAATCCGCGTCCGGCAGCGCCCGCCCGGGCCGATTCGATCGTGGCGTTGAGGGCGAGAAGGTTGGTCTGGTTGGCGATCGAGGAGATCAGGCCGACGACCTCGCCGATCCGCTGCGACGTCTCGACCAGCGCCCTGACGCTCTCCATCGCCGCCCCGGCCTCGGTCACCGCCTCGCCGGTCGCGGCGCTGGAGCGGGTCACCTGCCGGGTGATCTCCGCATTCGAGGCCGTCAGTTCCTCGACCGCGGCGGCGACGGATTGGACGTTCGCCGTCGTGTCCGACGCGCCGGTCGCGGCGGTCTCGGCCGCCTCCGAGGTCGCCCCGGTGGCGGATAGAACCCGCTCGGCTGCCCCGCGCATCGCCGTCGTGGCCTCGGCGGTCTCGCCGAGCGCCGCGCGAATCACGGCATCGAAGCTGGCGATCGATTCGGTGAACGGGGTAACGTCGGCCCAGGACAGGGCGGCGGCGATGTAGCGGCCCTCCGCGTCGTGAACCGGAGAAACGTGGAGGTCGAGCGTCTTCGGTCCGAGTTTGATCTTGGTGCGCCAGGGCAGGCGAGACGGATCGGCGACGATGCCGCGCTGATGGGCGGGGTTCTTATGGAACACGTCCATGGAGAGGCCGACCATGGCGTCGGGGTTGACCGAGGCCGGCAGGTGCTCGCGCAGGCTGCGCAACGTCTCGACGCTCCGGCGGTTGGCGAAGGTGATCGTCGCCTCGGTGGGGTGAAGGAGCAGGACGTTGACTGGCAGGGAATGCAGGATCGTCTCGAAATCGATGGCGGCCGTTTTTGGACCCGGCGATGATGGCCTGATGGATGCGGCGGCGTGCGTCGTCGCGTCTTGAAGATTGCGCCGGAAGATCAAGGGTGCGTACTCGCCCGTTCGAGAGCTGAGGCGACGAGCGCCGACCCAACAAACACATCATATGTTTGTTTATGTGTGGTAAACTACGTTTATTTCGACAAAGTCTCTTAATATCCGCGATTGCAACCTGAGAGAAAACGTCGATCTTCGATTGTTTCGACGTCTCAGACGTCGCGCCCGGACTTCCATCCTCGATAGCTTCCGTCGTTTGCGCCATCGACGGGCCGCACAACGGTTTTTTAACCCTGTCGCGAGCTTAGACTCCCGTGCGGGCAGCGCCGATGCGGGCCGCCCGAGACCAGGGCCCGACCCTTACTTTCGACAGATTCGCGAGTGATCTCAGGTCTCATCGCTCAAAGGATCAGTCGGCAGTCCGGTGCGCCCCAGCGCGGCCCTGACGACGCGAGGATCGTTCGATGACCCCAGCCGATGCCATGCAGGCCGCGCCCGTCGCAGACATGAGCCTGTTCGGCCTGTTCTGGCAGGCCCATTTCGTCGTGAAGATCGTGATGGTGGGCCTGCTCGGCGCCTCGGTCTGGTGCTGGTCGATCATCGTCGACAAGACGCTGCTGTTCCGCCGCGTTGAAGCCGAGATGGACGCCTTCGAGGAGGCGTTCTGGTCCGGCCGCTCGCTGGAGGAGCTCTACCGCTCCTTCAACGACCGTCAGCCCACCGGGCTCGGCGCCCTTTTCGTCGCCGCCATGCGGGAGTGGAAGCGCTCCTTCGAGGGCTCGGGCCGGCAGATCCACTCGCTGTCGCAGCGCATCGACAAGGTGCTCGACGTGACCATCCAACGCGAGGTCGAGCGGCTCGATTCCAAGCTCCTGTTTCTCGCCTCGATCGGCTCGGCTGGCCCCTATATCGGCCTGTTCGGCACGGTCTGGGGCATCATGACCGCCTTCACCTCGATCGCGGCCTCGAAAAACACCTCGCTCGCCGTCGTGGCGCCGGGCATCGCGGAGGCGCTGTTCGCCACCGCCATCGGCCTGTTCGCGGCAATTCCCGCCGTGCTCGCCTACAACAAGCTCCAGGCCTCCGTCGCCAAGTCGCAGTCGCGGCTGGAGGGCTTCGCCGACGAGTTCTCTGCAATCCTGTCGCGCCAGATCGACGAGCGCCTCTAGGTCGCCGCCTGATCGATCGCTGCTGAAGCGGGAGCCGATACAATGGGCAAAATCCGATGGGCATGACGCACGGCGCGGCGCAGGGCGGCGGCAAGCGTCGCCGCCGCGGACGGCGCGGACAAGGCGCCATCAATGAGATCAACATGACGCCGTTCATCGACGTCGTGCTGGTGCTCCTCATCGTGTTCATGGTGGCCGCGCCGATGATGACGGTGGGCGTGCCCCTCGACCTGCCGCAATCCAAGGCGAGCCCGCTCAACTCCGACGTCAAGCCGATCACGCTGTCGATCCGCCGCACCGGCGAGGTCTATCTCGGCGAGGTCGAGCTGAAGGACGACGACATCGTGCCCCAGCTCATGCAGACGGCCAAGACCGGCACCGAGGAGCGCGTCTTCGTGCGCGGCGACAAGCGCGTCGATTACGGCCGGGTGGCGCAGGTGATGGCGATCGTGACCGGCGGCGGCTTCAAGAAGGTCGCCCTCGTCACCGAGCCGGAATCGAATTAGCGGAGCGAGGCGGAAGTGGCTCTGCGCTGGCCCAACTCTCTCACCGAGTCTCTCAGGAACCGTGAGCCGGGCGTCTGGATCTCCGCCGGGGCGCACGCAGCCGTGCTGAGCCTTGCGCTGTTCGCGGTCGCCGCTCCGGCGCTGCCCGACGCGCAGGAGGGCGTGCCGGTCGAGGTGCTGACCGAGCAGCAATTCTCGGAGATGACCCGTGGCGAGCGCAATGCGGAGAAGCCGGAGAAAAATCCGAACCGGGCCGACCGTGTCTCCGAAAAGATGGAGGAGCGCGAGCCCGAGAACGCGAAGACGGACGCGCCGGCCGCTCCCACCCGCACCGCCGAGACCAAGCTCGCCGCCGTCGATGCGATGCCACTGCGCGCCGACACCGCCGACCCGGTGAAGGAGGAGGCCGAGGCCGCCGCCGCCAAGGCGGAAGCCGCGAAAGCCGAGGCGGAGAAGGCCGCTGCGGCGAAAGCGGCCGAGGCAAAGGCCAAGGCCGAAGCCAAGGCGAAAGCGGATGCCGCGGCCAAGGCGGAAGCCGCGAAGGCTGAGGCTGCCAAGGCCGCCGCCGCCAAGGCGGAGGCCGAGAAGCGCGAGGAACTGCAGAAGCTGGTCGAGCGCGAGCAGGCAGAGGCCGAAGCCGCCGCCAAGGCGGCGGAGAAGGCGGCCGAGGCCAAAGCCAAGGCGCGCGCGGAAGCCAAGGCGAAAGCGGACGCCAAGGCCAAGGCCGAGGCCAAAGCGGAGGCCGAGGCGCAGGCCAAGGCGGAAGCCGAAGCGAAGGCCGAGGCGGCGGCGAAAGCCGCGGCGGAGGCCGAGCATCGTAAGCAGGTCGCCGAAGCCAAGGCGAAGGCGGAAGCCGAGGCGAAGGCCAAAGCCGAGGCCGCCGCGAAAGCCAAGGCGAAGGCGATGGCCGAAGCCAAAGCAAAGGCCGATGCCGAAGCCAAGGCGCGCCAGCAGGCCGAACTCGCCAACAGGACCAGCTCCGGCGACAGCCGCGAGACTCATACCCGCACGGCCTCGCAATCGACCGGCTCCACCGGCCGTGAAGTGCAGCGCACGGCCTCCCTCGGCACGTCGACCGGCACCGCGCAGAAGCTCTCGCCTTCTTTGCGCGACGCCCTGGTCGGCATGCTGCAGCAGCAGATCGAGCGGTGCTACTCGGCGCCGCCCGGCGCGACGCAGGGCGTGGTGCTGCCGATGCTCGACATCCGCCTCAACCCGGACGGTTCGCTCACGGCCGAGCCGCGGGTGATGCGCGCCGGAAACAACTCGGTCGATCAGTCGATCGCCCAGGCCGCCCTGCGGGCGGTGCGGCGCTGCGCCCCCTACAAGATCCCGGCCCAGTACGCGCCGTATTACAACGACTGGAAGGCCATCAACGCCGAGTTCGAGTTCTCGCCCGTGTGATCCGCCCGCGCCGATCACACCGCGTCACCGCGGCCTTCCCCTTCCGCACTCCCTGACCGACCTGGACTTGTCCCATGCCTGGAACAGCCTTCACCCGGCGCACCCTCCTGCCGGCGCTCACGGCCGCGTTCGGCGTCCTCGCCCTGGCGCTTCCCGCCGCGACTCCGGCGCAGGCGCAGCTCCAGCTCCGCATCGGCAGCGGCGCCTTCCAGCCGATGCCGATCGCGATCGCCGACTTCGCGGGCGATGCCAGCCTCGGCACGCTGGTTTCCAGCGTCATCACCAATAACCTGCGCCGATCCGGCTACTTCACCCCGCTGGAGAAGGGGCGCTTCCCCGAGAACCCGAGCTTCGACGCGGCGCCGAACTTCGAGGCGTGGAAGGGCGCGGGCGTGCAGGCGCTGGTGACAGGCCGGGTCGGGCGCGACGCCTCGGGCCGGCTCACCGTCGCCTTCCGTCTCTGGGACGTGGCCTCCGGCCAGCAGATCACGGGCCAGCAATACGGCACCGACGTCGCCAATGCCCGCCGCACCGGGCACCTCGTGTCGGACGCGGTCTACACCAAGGTCACCGGCCTCGGGCCCTGGTTCGACAGCCGCGTCGCCTACGTCGATGAATCCGGCCCGAAGGAGAACCGCCGCAAGCGCCTGATGGTAATGGATCAGGACGGCGCCAACGTCCGCGCGCTCACCGGCGGCGGCGACGTCTCGGTGGTGGCCCCGCGCTACTCGCCGGCGGGCCAGGAGATCGCCTTCATGACCCAGGCGCCGGGCCAGCAGCCCAAGGTGCAGATGATCGATCTGGAGACCGGCAAGCGCCAGACGGTCGGCAACTTCGCCTCGATGAGCGCCAGCCCGCGCTTCTCGCCGGACGGGCGCCGGCTGGTGATGAGCGTTCAGCAGGGCGGCAACGCCGACATCGTCACCGTCGATCTCGCCTCCAAGGCCCAGACGCCGGTGACCCAGGGGCTCGCGATCGATACCTCGCCGAGCTATTCGCCCGACGGCAGCCAGATCGTGTTCGAATCCGACCGCGGCGGCTCGCAGCAGATCTACGTCATGGGCGCCGACGGCTCGAACCCGCGCCGGCTTTCCTTCGGCGAGGGCTCGGCCTCGCAGCCGGCCTGGTCGCCGCGCGGCGACCTCATTGCCTTCACCCGGCAGCGGAAAGGGGGCTTTGCCATCTGCGTGATGAAGCCCGACGGCTCGGGCGAGCGGGTGCTGACGGAGGGCTTCCACAACGAAAGCCCCACCTTCGCGCCCAACGGCCAGTACGTGATGTTCTTTCGCGATCCGGGCGGGCAGGGCGGCGGCAAGCTCTACATGGTCGACATCACCGGCAAGGTGGAGCAGCCGGTGCCCACCCCATCCTTTGCCTCGGACCCGACCTGGTCGCCGCTTCTGTCTGGCAAGTAATCCGATCCGTCGCGACCGGCCTCGTCCCAACGAGGCCGGTGCCGAACGCCCGCGCGGCGCTTGCGCGAAGACCAAGCCCGCCATCCCGAAGGAATCGACCGGCCTTGGGATGAGACCTCTTCCCACCGAGCTGTTTCGGAAGGCTCGGCCCTCCTCTTGCTGAGGTGCCGAGCGCAAGCTCGGCCTCGAAACAGGCCTGAACGGCGATCCCGTGGTATCGATCGCTCGGGGGAAGCGTCGCGGCGTGCTTCGCGGCTGCTGCGGCAGCACCTCGGCATGAAAAGCGTTGTGAAGGCTGCAAGAGGTCGGCCAGTACGCTCCGACATCTCTTCGCCAGAACGATCGCGCTGCACCCATGGCGAAATCCGCGCGAGCCTTGATGGCCGGCACGGTGAAGGTCTTCCCGCTTGCAATAGAAACCGCGGCGGAAGCGGTCCAAAGGTGGGGCTGATGCGTGTTCGAAGTCGCGCCGTATAGGCCGCTTCTGCGCCCCTGGGGATCCGCTTCCGTCCGGTGTTCGTGGCGGGCCGCTAAGTCCGAGAC
>JAGTAM010000502.1 GCA_023422485.1 Pseudomonadota bacterium
GAGCGATCCCGACCGGCGCAAGACCGCGATGCAGGGGGCGCTGAACGCCTTCGGGGCGATGACCGGACCGCCGCTCTCGCTGCTGGTCGAGGCCGAGCGGCGCAGCATGAATGCGGGCTCGGAGGCCGCCGCCACCCTGTCGAACCGCCTGACCGCCGCCGCGCTCGCGGCGGTGGCGCTGGCCCTCGCCTTCGTCGGGGTGCTCTACCGATCGGTGACGCGGCCGACGCTGGCACGGATCGAGGAGATCCGCCGGGCGGCCGGCGCCGTCGGCAGCGGCGCGCTCGACACGAGGCTCTCGGTCGAGACCCGCGACGAACTCGGTCTGCTCGTCGCGAACTTCAACCGCATGGCCGCCCGGCTCGCCCGCCGCGAGGGCCGGCTCGCCGCCGACCGGGCCGCCCTGGAGGACACGGTGGAGGCCCGCACCGCCGACCTGCGTGCGGCCAACGCGCGGCTGGAGATGGTGGACCGCTCCCGGCGCCGCTTCTTCGCCGATGTCAGCCACGAATTGCGCACTCCGCTCACCGTGATCCTGGGCGAGTGCGACCTCGCCCAGCGCTCGACCGAGCGGGCCGCCGGGAAGCCCGTCGATCACGGACCGGTCTTCGCCACCATCCGCAAGCGCGCCCAGCGGCTCAAGCGCCGGGTGGAGGATCTCCTGCGGGTCGCCCGTTCGGAATCCGGCCAGATTGAGCTGGACCGGCGCAGCGTGAGCGCGGTGGCGGTGCTCGGCGATGCCGTCGACAGTGCCGGCTCGGAGGCCGCCCGCCGCCGGGTCGAGCTTGTGCTGGAGCCGGGCGACCGTGACATCGAGATCAGCGCCGATCCGGAATGGCTGCGCCAAGTGGTCGAGAGCCTGATCGACAATGCCCTGCGCCACGCCAGCGGCCTGACCCGCATCACCGTCTCGCTGAACGGAGGCGCAGGGCCGCAGGGAAGCCGGGCGCTCATCACCATCGACGACGACGGGCCCGGTTTTCCCGAACAGGGCGAGGGCTTGTTCGAGCGCTTTCGCCGCGAGGCCCGATCGGGAGAAGCGGGATTCGGCATCGGTTTAGCTCTGGCGCGATGGGTCGTTGAACGCCATGATGGCGCGATCAGCCTCGGCAGAGCCGAACGCGGCGGCGCCCGGGTGGTCATCGACCTGCCCGCGCTCGACGAGGGCGTCGCACAAAAATCGTACGGGGCAGGACACGAGAGGATCGGCGCCGCATGACGACGCGCGTATTGATCGTTGAGGATGACATCGACATCCGCGGCATCCTGGCTCGCGGCCTGGAGGCGGAAGGCTTCTCCGTCGGCGTCGCCGGCCGGGTCGAGGACGCGCTCAGCGCCGCCCGCGACGACGCCCCGGAGGCGGTGGTGCTCGACATCACCCTGCCGGACGGCTCAGGCCACGATGTCTGCCGCTCCCTCCGCGAGGGCGGCTATCCCGGCGCGATCCTCTTCCTGAGCGCCCGCGACGAGGTGCGCGACCGGGCCGAGGGGCTGGCGCTCGGCGCCGACGACTACATCGTCAAGCCGTTCGTGTTCGATGAGCTGCTGGCCCGGCTCCAAGTCCACCTGCTGCGGCGACGCGAGGCCGACACGCCGCGCACCGTCTTCACCGCCGGCCGCCTGACCCTCGACGTCAACATCCGTCAGGTCAGCTTCGGCGATGCCTCGGCCCGCCTCACCCCGCGGGAGGCGGAGTTGCTCGCCCTGCTGATGCAGGAAGTGAACCGGCCGATCTCGCGCGGCGAGATCTTCGACCGCCTCTGGGCCGGCCAGGGCGGCCTCTCCCTCAACGTGGTCGATGTCTATGTCGGCTACCTGCGCTCGAAGCTCTCCGACTTCGTGCGGCTGGGCGGACCGGTCATCGTCACCGTGCGGGGCAAAGGCTTCATGCTCGACCTGCGCGGTCAGGATTTCCGCCACTGAGGCCCCGCGGCATTTCGTTCCCCCCACCAAAGTCTAACCTGTGTTTCACGGGAAGTTGGGACCGTCCTGGTGCGAACATGGGAAGAAACGGCAAGCCGGCTCTTGCAGGCGGAGCCGGAATTGGCGATATACCTCCGGCGTGCGAAAACGAGTGCGTCGCCAGTATCTTACGATCCTCTTAAACAAGTTGGGTCGAGGATTCGGGCGTTCCATAAAGTCGAGGAGAAACACCATGAAGTGGGCCGCCCCCATCGTTTCCGAGATCTGCGTCGGCATGGAAGTCACGAGCTACGAGTCGGCCGAGATCGACACCTTCAACTAAGGTGATCTGAGCCGGGTTAGGGTTGCGGGCATCAGCGGGTTCTCACCATGCATGTCGTGATCCTCGGCTCGGCGGCGGGCGGCGGCGTTCCTCAGTGGAACTGCCGCTGCTCCATCTGCACCCTGGCCTGGGCGGGTGATCCCAGGGTCAAACCACGCACGCAGTCGAGCATCGCGGTCTCCCCCGACGGGGAACGCTGGCTCCTGCTCAATGCCTCGCCCGACATTCGGCAACAGATCCAGGCCAACCCGGCCATGCATCCGCGCGAGGGCCTGCGCCACTCGCCGATTCACGCGGTGCTGCTGACCAATGGCGACGTCGATCACGTCGCGGGCCTCCTGACCCTGCGCGAAGGCCAACCCTTCACGCTCTACGCCACGCCCGGCATCCTGGCCTCCGTTTCCGACAACCGCGTCTTCGACGTGATGGCCGCCGACGTCGTGAAGCGGCAGACGATTTCCCTCAATCAGACCTTCGAGCCGGTACCCGGCCTCTCGGTGACGCTGTTCTCCGTGCCCGGCAAGGTGCCGCTCTGGCTGGAAGACGCCTCGATGCAGATCGGGGCCGAGACCGAAACCACCGTCGGCACGATGATCGAGGCCGGGGGCAAGCGCCTCGCCTACATCCCCGGCTGCGCCCGCGTGACGGAGGAGCTGAAAGCTCGGGTCGCGGGCGCCGATGCGCTCCTGTTCGACGGCACGGTGCTGGAGGACGACGACATGATCCGCGCCGGCGTCGGAACCAAGACCGGCTGGCGCATGGGCCATATCCAGATCAACGGCGAGACCGGCTCCATCGCCTCGTTCGCCGATGTCGAGATCGGCCGGCGGGTTTTGATCCACATCAACAACACCAATCCGATCCTGGTCGAGGACTCGCCCGAGCGCGCCAGCGTCGAGGCGCGCGGCTGGACCGTCGCCCATGACGGTCTGATCCTCGATCTCTGATCGAACACGAGAAGCGCGCGAAGGGTCGGCCTGGAAGTTTAGTGCCGGACCGAATATATTTTGCACGATCCAATCGCGCGGCGGTCGCCCTGCCCTTCCCGGTGCGGGGCGCCATCTAAAAAAGCTCGAACGAGCAACATCGGAAACGCGGCTCGAAGCCCGGGGAGACCGAACGCCATGACCGCCCAATTCCCGCCGCCCGTCCCGGAATCCGAGCAGCGCCTGCTGAGCCACGAGGAACTGGAGGCGGCGCTCCGCGACATCGGCGCGCGGCGCTACCACAACCTCCACCCATTCCACCGGCTCCTGCACGACGGCAAGCTCTCGAAGGATCAGGTGCGGGCCTGGGCGCTCAACCGCTACTATTACCAGGCGATGATCCCGGTGAAGGACGCGGCGCTGCTAGCCCGCCTGCCGGACGCGCAGCTTCGCCGGATCTGGCGCCAGCGCATCGTCGATCACGATGGCGACCATGAGGGCGACGGCGGCATCGAGCGCTGGCTCAAACTCGCCGAGGGCGTCGGCTTCTCACGCGACTACGTGCTCTCGACCAAGGGCATCCTGTCGGCGACCCGCTTCTCGGTCGATGCCTATGTTCATTTCGTCTCCGAGCGGACGCTCTTGGAGGCCATCGCCTCATCGCTCACCGAGATGTTCTCGCCGACGATCATCTCCGAGCGCGTCGCCGGGATGCTGAAGAACTACGACTTCATCACCAAGGAGACGCTGGCCTATTTCGACAAGCGTCTGACCCAGGCACCGCGCGATGCCGATTTCGCCCTCGACTACGTCAAGCGGCACGCCACCACGCCCGAGATGCAGCGGGCCGCGATGGATGCGCTGACCTTCAAGTGCAACGTGCTCTGGACGCAGCTCGACGCGCTCTACTTCGCCTATGTCTCTCCCGGCATGGTACCGCCGGATGCGTGGCAGCCGGGCGAGGGTCTCGTCGCCGAGGCAGACCCTGCCGAGGTAACTCCTGCCGCGGCCAGCTCCGCCGCGGCGCCGGCCCAGCCCGCGGCCTTCTCGGGCAGCGACGTGCCGCGCCTGCCCCGCGGCGTGCGCCTGCGCTTCGATGAGGTCCGAAACAAGCACGTGCTGCTCGCGCCCGAGCGCACCTTCGACCTCGACGACAACGCCGTCGCGGTTCTCAAGCTCGTCGACGGCAAGACCTCGGTCTCGCAGATCGCCCAGATCCTGGGCCAGACCTACGATGCCGACCCGGCCGTCATCGAGGCCGACATCCTCCCGATGTTGGCCGGTCTCGCGCAAAAAAGGGTTCTGGAGCGATGAATGCACCGACCCCCGCCCCCTCCCCCGCGGAAGTCATTCCGGCGCCGGTGGGCCTGCTCGCCGAGCTGACCCACCGCTGCCCGCTGCGCTGCCCCTACTGCTCGAACCCGCTGGAGCTCGACCGGCGCTCGGCCGAGCTCGATACGGCAACGTGGCTGCGGGTGCTGACGGAGGCGGCGGGTTTGGGCGTGCTGCACGTCCATCTTTCCGGCGGCGAGCCGACGGCGCGCCCGGACATCGTCGAGATCACGGCCAAGTGCGCCGAACTCGGCCTGTACTCGAACCTGATCACCTCCGGCGTCGGCGGCGCATTGGCCAAGCTCGACGCGCTCTACGACGCCGGTCTCGACCACGTGCAGCTCTCGGTGCAGGGCGTCGATGCGGCGAACGCCGAGAAGATCGGCGGCCTCAAGAACGCGCAGCCGCAGAAGATGCAGTTCGCCGCCCGCGTCACCGAACTGGGCCTGCCGCTGACGCTGAACTCGGTGATCCACCGCGGCAATATCCACGAGGTGCCGGGCTTCATCGATCTCGCGGTCAAGCTCGGGGCCAAGCGGCTGGAGGTGGCCCACACCCAGTATTACGGCTGGGCCTACGTCAACCGCGCCGCGCTGATGCCCGACAAGGCCCAGGTCGACGAGTCGATCCGCATCGTCGAGGCAGCGCGCGAGCGCCTCAAGGGCCAGCTCGTCATCGACCTCGTGGTGCCGGACTACTACGCCAAGTACCCGAAGGCCTGCGCCGGCGGCTGGGGCCGCAAGCTGATGAACGTGACGCCCCAGGGCAAGGTGCTGCCCTGCCACGCCGCCGAGACCATTCCCGGCCTCGAATTCTGGTACGTCAACGACCACTCGCTCGGCGACATCTGGACGCAATCGCCGGCCTTCGCCGCCTATCGCGGCACGAGCTGGATGAAGGAGCCCTGCCGCTCCTGCGACCGGCGCGAGAAGGATTGGGGCGGTTGCCGCTGTCAGGCGCTGGCGCTCACGGGCGATGCCGCCAACACCGATCCGGCCTGCTCCCTTTCGTCGCTGCATGCGAAAATGCGGGATCTAGCCAAGGAAGAGGCTGCCGAGAACCCGCCCGATTATATATACCGCAGCATCGGGACGAATGTGCAAAACCCCTTGAGCGAAAAGGCACCCCTTTGAGACGGACTACGCTGGCGGTCGCCCTCGCGGCGACTCTCTCGACCACGTTTCTCGCGCCCCTCCCCCTCGCCTGGGCGGCGTCGGACAGCGGACCCGCTCCAGCGGCCAAGGATGCCGCCCAGGACACTGCCCAAGAC
>JAGTAM010000428.1 GCA_023422485.1 Pseudomonadota bacterium
GCGCTGCAGCTCGCCGGCCCGGCCGCCCGCGACGACATCACCCGCGCCATCGTCGACGCCGCGCCCGAGGGCAAGCTCGTCGTGGAGGACAACGGGCGGATGATCTACGCCAACGAGGCCTATATGCGGCTCGCGGGCGGCGACAGCTTCTCGAACCTGCGCTCGATCGAGCGCATCTTCGTCGGGGCGCCGGAGGTGTCCGAGGCGGTCTACCGGCTCGCACAGGCCTCCCGCGACGATCGCGCCTACGCGGAAGAGATCCGGATGTCGCCCCCGCCGGGTGGCGCGCCGGACCGCGACTTCGCCTGGTACCGCATCGCGGTTCGGCCGATCCCGCGCCACCGCGGCTCCGCGGCTCTCTGGACGGTGAGCGACATCACCCACGAGCGCGAGCGCCAGGAGAATGTCTTCCAGGAGCTGCAGCACGCGATCGACTATCTCGATCACGCGCCGGCCGGCTTCCTCTCGATCGATGCCGCCGGCTCGATCGTCTACATGAACGCGACACTCGCTTCCTGGCTCGGTTACGACCTCGCCACGGTGGGTTCCGGCGGGCTGAAGCTCCTGGAGATCGCGCCCGGCGCCGACATGCTCACCACCGCGCCCGGATTGCCGGGCGAGGTGCGCACCGACCGCTACGACATCGATCTGCGCCGCCGCAACGGCCAGCCGCTACCGACCCGGCTCTATCACCGCGTCGCCTACGGGCAGGACGGGGCACCCGGCCCCTCGCGCACCTTCGTGCTCAACCGCTCCGCCGGCTCGGATGCCGACGAGCCGCAGCGCGCGGCGGAGGTGCGGCTGGCCCGCTTCCTCAACAACAGCCCGATCGCCATCGCCACCCTCGACCGCGACGGCCGCGTCATCCGCGCCAACACCTCGTTCGTTCGGCTGTTCGCCGGCATGCCGCGCCAGCCGGCGGCGGAAGCCGGCCGCGATGCGCCGGACCCGATGATGCGCGACGCGGTTCTGGAACGCGACCGCGGCGCCATCGAGGGCGCGCTGGCCCGCGCCGCCAACGGTTTCGGCGGCCTCGACCCGATCGAGGTCGGCCTGTCCGGTCCCGGCGAGCGCTCGGCCCGCGTCTGGATGAGCCCGGCCGATGCCGACGGGACGCAAGGCCAGGATACCGAAGGTAAGGCCGCCAACGATGGCGACCGCGAGCGGGTGATCCTCTACGCCCTCGACACCACCGCCCAGCGCCAACTGGAACAGCAGGTCGCCCAGACCCAGAAGATGGACACCGTGGGCCAGCTTGCCGGCGGCATCGCCCACGATTTCAACAACGTGCTCCAGGCGATCATCGGCTACTCGGACCTGCTGCTCGCGAGCCACCGACCGACGGACCACGCCTTCCAGGACATCATGCAGATCAAGCAGAACGCGAACCGGGCCGCGTCCCTGGTGCGCCAACTGCTGGCCTTCTCTCGCCGCCAGACCCTGCGGCCGGAGGTGATGGATGTCGGCGAGGCGCTCTCCGACCTGACGCTGCTGCTCAAGCGCCTGCTCGGCGAGCGCGTTCAGCTCGATTTCCGTCACGGGCGCGAGATCTGGCCGATCAAGGCCGACGTGAACCAGTTCGAGCAGGTGATCGTGAACCTCGCGGTCAACGCCCGCGACGCGATGCCGGGCGGCGGCAGCCTGACGATCCGAACCGCCAACTGCCCGGTCGACGGCGAGCGGCCGGTCGGCATTCCGGCGGGCGATCATGTCATGATCGAGGTGACCGATACCGGCGAGGGCATCCCGCCCGAGGTGCGCCAAAAGATCTTTGAGCCGTTCTTCACGACCAAGGAGATCGGCAAGGGCACCGGGCTCGGGCTCTCGACGGTGTTCGGCATCGTCAACCAGTCGGGCGGCGCCATCGACGTGCAATCGCAGGTCGGCGAAGGCACCACCTTCCGAATCTACCTACCGCGCCACGAGCCCGGCATCGAAGCCCTGCCCGAGCCGCAGCCGCCGCCCCGCGCGATTTCCGAGCGGGACACGACCGCGCCGGCCAAACCCGACCAAACCGACGGGGCGGATCCGAAGCCCGAATCGGTCGAGACAGCCGAGGCGAAGCGGATCGAGCCGGACACGGGCGCCGCGCCTCCCGTCGCGCGGACGCCGGAGCCGCCGTCGAAGCCGGCGACCGACCATACCGGTCAGGGCACCGTCCTGCTCGTCGAGGACGAGGATCCGGTTCGCGCGGTCAATTCCCGCGCCCTGTCGGCGCGCGGCTACACCGTGCTCGAGGCCGCCTCGGGGATCGAGGCCCTCCGCCTGATCGAGGAGCATGCCGAGGGCATCGATGTGGTGGTGTCGGACGTCGTCATGCCGGAAATGGACGGTCCGACCCTGCTGCGCGAACTGCGCAAGCATTATCCCGATCTCAAGGTGATCTTCGTCTCCGGCTATGCGGAGGACGCGTTCCGCAAGAACCTTCCCGAGGGCGAGACCTTCAACTTCCTCCCCAAGCCCTTCAGCCTGAAGCAGCTCGTCGAGATGGTGAAGCGCACGATGGCGAGCTGATCTCGACCGAAGAATGGAAGGGGAGCGCTGGATCGGGCGAAGCGCCTGCGCGTCGCCCCGTGCGGCCAGCCTCGCTGCGGCAAGGGCTGTCGCGATCGAGCGGGATGGTCTGATACGGTTTCCGCTTGATCTCCTCGGTGTGGCCATCCCCCGTCATCCCGGGGGCGCGCAGCGCAACCCGGGATCCACCCGCGATGCGACGCCGGGACATGACGTCGAGATCAGTCGTGGATGACACGCCTCCGGTGCGCCCCTTCGGGTCCGGGTTCGCTTGCCAGCGCCCCGGAATGACGGCGGTGGGTGCAAACCGAAGCGATCCAACCGGAAACGGTATCAGGACACTCGATTGTCGGGTTCGTCCCGGTCCGCGTCGGCCGGAGCAGCCGCCTCCGCCTCCTCAGACTGTAAGCTGCGCCGCAACTCGAACAAGCTCATCTGCAACAGCGTGCGCTGCCTGAACGTGGCAATCGGCCGGAGCCGCTCCTCCGCTTGACGCAGAAGCTGCTCGATTTCGCAAAGCTCTTCGCGGTCTATCGGCATGAAGATGACCTCGTCATGCATCCGACCGAGATGTCGTTGATGTCATGGCTTTCTCATTCTGCACTGAACGTGACATCAGTAAATTCGGCATGGCGATTGATATTCGACAGGATTCAATCATAAATTATCAGATTGATGCCGAATCCATGCGCAAAATCAGACGAATTGTTTGCCATGTCTACTCCGGTTATTTTTGAAAATTCATCTTTATATCGATCTTGTTGCAAATTTACATAATACTTAATGGAAAATCGCGATCAACTCTTATATTTTGCGCCCACCAATTAATTCAGGTGCGAAGGAAAGCCGCTGGTTACGCTCTGATGGGGCGCAACATAATCGTCAGCGATCGCTTTATCAATTCTATGTATCCGTCCGCCCCAACAGGGGCGAAGCCTGCGGCTGGGAAGCAGCGTGGCACAGCACCGCGGTGACCGTTCGGAATGCATCAAGTTGGCACTTGCGCGAAAAGAACAAAACAAGTACGAAATCGATCAGCTCCGGCGGATTGAGCGCCGTGCCCCTCCCATGCATAAGGAAGCCTCGCGATGGCCCAGCCTGCGCTGAAGATGGTGGATTCCTCGACAATGGCAGCAGCCGACAAGGACAAATCCAAGGCGATCGAGGCTGCGCTGACGCAGATCGAGCGAGCCTTCGGCAAAGGCTCGATCATGCGCCTCGGCAAGTCCGACAAGGTGCAGGAGGTCGAGACGGTCTCGACCGGGTCGCTCGGCCTCGACATCGCGCTCGGCGTCGGCGGCCTGCCGCGCGGCCGGGTGATCGAGATCTACGGCCCCGAATCGTCGGGTAAGACGACGCTGGCGCTGCACACCATCGCCGAGGCCCAGAAGAAGGGCGGCGTCTGCGCCTTCGTCGACGCGGAGCACGCCCTCGATCCGGTCTATGCGCGGAAGCTCGGCGTCAACCTCGACGACCTGCTGATCTCCCAGCCCGATACCGGCGAGCAGGCGCTCGAAATCACCGATACGCTGGTGCGCTCCGGCGCCATCGACGTGCTGGTGGTCGATTCGGTCGCCGCGCTGACGCCGCGGGCCGAGATCGAGGGTGAGATGGGCGAGAGCCAGCCGGGCCTCCAGGCCCGCCTGATGAGCCAGGCCCTGCGCAAGCTCACCGGCTCGATCTCGCGCTCGAACTGCATGGTGATCTTCATCAACCAGATCCGCATGAAGATCGGCGTGATGTACGGAAGCCCGGAGACCACCACCGGCGGCAACGCGCTGAAGTTCTATGCCTCGGTGCGCCTCGATATCCGCCGCGTCTCGACGCTCAAGGACCGCGACGAGGCCATCGGCAACTCGGTGCGCGTCAAGGTCGTCAAGAACAAGGTCGCGCCGCCCTTCAAGCAGGTCGAGTTCGACATCATGTTCGGCGAGGGCGTGTCGAAGGTCGGCGAGCTGATCGACCTCGGCGTGAAGGCCGGAATCGTCGAGAAGTCGGGCGCGTGGTTCTCCTACGACAGCCAGCGCCTCGGCCAGGGCCGCGAGAATTCCAAGGGTTTTCTGCGCGACAATCCGGATATCGCGAACAAGATCGAGGCCTCGAT
>JAGTAM010000437.1 GCA_023422485.1 Pseudomonadota bacterium
GCGCTCGCCCACGGGCTTGCCGGAAGCACCGCCGGCGGCAGCCACCACGCGCGGCGGACCGGCGGGGCGGGCTTCTGCGTGTTCAACGACGTGGCGGTGGCCGCCCTGGCCCTGCGGCGCGAGGGGACGATCACGCGGGCGCTCGTCATCGACCTCGACGTGCATCAGGGCGACGGCACCGCCGATTGCCTCGCCCGCGAACCGGACCTGTTCACCCTCTCGATCCATTGCGAGCGCAACTATCCCCACGACAAGGTGCCGGGGGATCTCGATATCGGCCTGCCCGACGGGTTGGGGGACGCGGAGTATCTCGCGGTGCTGGAGGCGCGCCTGCCCGGCCTGATCCAGAACTTCGCGCCGGACCTGATCTTCTACAATGCGGGCGTCGATCCCCACCGCGACGACCGGCTCGGCCGCCTCTGCCTCACCGACGACGGCTTGCGCGCCCGGGACCGCACTGTCGTCGGGCTCGCGCGCTCACGCGGCATCCCGCTCTGCGCGGTGATCGGCGGCGGCTACGGAAGCGACGTCGATGCGATTGCCGCCCGCCACGCCCTCGTCTTCGAGGCGATGGCGGCTCTGGCCTGAGGAACGCGCACCCGTCCCGGCCGGTTGGCCTGCCTCACAGGGTGGGTGCAAGACGGCCGGGGCGCAGTCCGATTGCCCACGCCGCAGCGCGTGGGGTGCTGACGATGGACGACAGATTCGACTTGAACCGCTTCGTGGAGGCACAGGCCGGTGTCTACGAAACGGCGCTCGCGGAATTGCGGGGCGGGCGCAAGCGGAGCCATTGGATGTGGTTCATCTTCCCTCAGGTCGCCGGGCTCGGCTCCAGTGCCATGGCCCGGCGCTACGCGATCGGCTCGCTGGCGGAGGCGCGGGCCTATCTCGCCCATCCGTTGCTCGGCGAGAGGCTGCGGACCTGCACGCGGGCGGCGAACGCCTGGGAGGACCGCTCGGCTCACACACTGTTCGGTGCGCCCGACGACGTGAAGTTCCGCTCCTCCATGACGCTGTTCGCGCAGGCCGACCCAGATTCGCCGGACTTCACCCGCGCGCTCGCGACCTTCTTCGACGGCCAGCCCGACCCGCTGACGGAGGAACGGCTGTCGCAGCGTGATCAATGATCGTTGCCGGGTCGAGGCTGCTCCTCAACCGAGGCGAGAAGCGGCAATTCAGTTCTAACCCCATTGATCCCGCGCGCGCATCAGTATAGAACTGATACAAATCTCGGCCCCGCTATAGCAGAGTTGTTGACGTTAAATTTTGCATGAAGAAGGGTGTTTCGAAGCCGACGACCATAAAACACAGTGATGAGTCCGTTCTCTGCCTTTGCAGAAATTGTTCGGGCATGAGGCTTTGCGATGAAGCGCGCGCTTGTTCTGGCCTGTGGCCCGCGCATCCAGTATCGAGTCTTGCGATGCGCGAGCGAATGTTTCAGTGAAGTCTACGTGCTCGGCGCGGGTGACGCTCATCTTCTGAAGCGATCCCGGTTCTGCGAACGGTTCATCGCGTTCACGGGTGACTTTGCCGATCCTCAGCCATCCGATCTTGTTGAAATTCGTCGGCTCTGTGCCGTTCACGACATCGATATGGTTCTACCGAGTTGCAGCCGGACCACGCGACTCCTGACCGTCCACGGTGCGCAGATCGAGGCGCCGATCTATCCGGTGCCGGCCCAGGAAACGTTCGACGCGCTCGATGACAAGTGGCGCTTCGCCGGTGTCTGCGCCGACCTCGATCTGCCCGTTCCGATGACACGCCGCTACGCGACGATGGCGGATCTGCGCGACGATCCCGAACATGCCCGCTTCGGCTACCCTCTGATTCTGAAGCCGGCCGCGATGTCGGGGGGCTACGGCGTGCGGCGGATCGATGCGGCCGACGCGCTTCCCGAGCATCTCAATTATTCGCCGATCATATGTCAGGAATACATTCCCGGAGAAGAGCTGAGCAGCTTCTACCTGTGCGAGACTGGGCGGATCGTAGCCTCGTTTTCCTATCGCCGGACCCTTACCAAGCTGGAGGAGATCCGGGTGCCGGTCATCGATGACCATGCCCGCCGGTTGATCGAGCACTTCCGCTATCAAGGGGTGATCGGCTTCGACATCCGTCGCAGTCCGGAGGGCCGGATCGCCTTCATCGAGTGCAACCCGCGCTTCTGGTACCACATGGAAGTGGCGATGCTGGCAGGCTTGAACTTCGTCACCCTCGGCTGCCGCCTGCGCGACGGAGAGGGAGGGGCCTCCGACCCCGAGACGCTCAAGATCCGCTCACCGCGCCGCCTGTGCGGGAATCTGCTCACGCCCTGGCGCCTGAACCGGGCCGAGCGGGCCTATCTCCGCTACATCATCCGCGATCCGGCGATGTCCGGCTGGGCTGCGTTCCAGAGCGCCATCGGCCGCTACCGCCTCGCCGGCGGGCAGCTTCTGTAAGGGCATCCGCCGTGTCGGCGCCGCCTTCGCTCATCCGGATGTACCCCTGAAGAACGCGTGCTTCGAGCGCGGCTTTGTCGTCGTTCTTAAGCGGGGCAGAGAAGGCACCGCCGGGCCGGCGATGCCGGAGAGAGGCCGTCCATGGATGCGAGCGGCGACTTCAAGAGCCTGCGCACGACCGAGTCCGTCCCGGCCCCGATCCCGGATGAGACGGCTTCAGTCCGATTGCCGGTCCCTGCCGACATCTCCGTCGAGTTCGCCGCGGCGCCGCGCTTCCGCGCGCTCGCCGCGGATTGGCGGCGCTTGGTTCAGCGCTGCGCCGAGCCAAACGTGTTCATGGAGCCTGCCGTCGCCGGTGCGATGTACACGGTGACCGAGACGCCGCTGCACGTCCTCCTCGCCTGGTCCCCGCGCACCGGCGGAGGGGCCGAGTTGATCGGCGTGTGGCTTCTCGTGAGCGCACGGCCTTCCTCGCGCCTGCCGATCCGGACGCTGGAAGCCCCGTGCAATTCACTGACCTTCCTCGGTTCGCCCGTGCTCGATCGCGATCAAGCAGTCGCGGCCCTGGCGGCGATGCTGGCGGCCGTCGCCCGCAATCCCACCCTGCCGAAGCTGATCTGCGCCAACCAGATCGCGGCGGACGGGCCGGTCTTCTCCGCGCTCATGGCTGCGGTCGAGCGGCAGGCGGCCCGCGTCGTCGCCGTCGAGCGCCGGCAACGCGCCAAGTTCAGTGCGCCCGTTGCGGGGCAGCCTGCACCGGTCCACGCCGCCTCTTCGAAACGGCGCGCCGAGATGCGGCGGAAACGCAAGCGGCTCGCGGAGCGCGGCGACCTGCGCCATGTCAGTTATCGCAAGCCGGAGGAGATCAGCGCGGCGTTTCAGGAATTCGTCGACCTGGAGGCCGCCGGCTGGAAGGGCCGGGCGAGCCGGCGCGGGCGGGCGATCCGCAACGCGCCGCCGTTGCGCTCCTTCGCCGAGACGATGATCGTCGGGCTGGCGCGGGACGGATGCGCCGGCATCGAAGCCCTGCGGCTGGACGGCCGGGCGATCGCGATGAACATCTGGCTGCGATCCGGCCGCACGGCGTTCGGCTGGAAGATGGCCTACGACGAGAGCTACGCGAAATGGGGACCCGGCTCGCTGCTGATGGAGGCGACGACCGAGTCGGTGCTCGCGGAAGGGGCTATCGACAGCTTCGATTCGTGCAACCGGGACAGCTCGGCTTCGCTGGCGCAGCTCTGGCCGGAACGGCGCGAGATCGCGGATCTCCTGATCGACGTCTCCCCCGGCGGCTCCTTACGCGGCCGGCTGACGGCGCTGTCCGAGTGGCTGTTCCGGCAGGGGCGCGGTTGGGCGCGGCGGACCTACAAGACCCACGTCAAACCGGTTTACCTGCGCGCCCTCGCCCGGCTGACGACGAGGACGGGATCCGGGATGGAAGCGACGGAGCGTTAGGCGTCCCGATCCTGCCTGATCAGGACGCCGCCACTGCATCCGTCCCGGCGCGATCGACCCGCGCCTCCGGCCGGCTGTCGGTGGAGGCGAAATAGGGCTTGATATCGAGGAGCGGCGTGCCGTCGAGGCAGTCGAGCCCGCGCACGCTGACCGTTCCGTCGGCGATGGCGAGCCGCTCGACAACGGCCAGGGCGATCGGATTGGGCCGCGCCGGTGAGCGCAGCGAGAAGGTGCCGCGGCTGGCGGGCGCGTGGCGTGGCTGCTGGCGCACGAGGTCGCGCGCCGCCCGATCCATCCAATAGAGAACGATCAGGTGGGTGGCCCCCTCGAGGTTCTGCAGCGCCGGCCGGTAGCGCGCATCGACTTCGAGCGTGCAGACCGCATCCGTCTGAGTGTTGTTCTTCGGGCACTCGGCGCGGGTCTTCCAGGGCGTGCGCACCCGGCCGATGAAGTAGAGGCCGGCATCGTATTCAGCGGGCAGCGGGATCGCCTCCTCGCCGGGGCGCCGCTCGACATCCTCGTTCATCCGCCCTCGCGCTCCTGCTCCAGGCTCCGGCATCGCCTTTTCCCGTAAGCCGGCGGCCACCTTCCGGGACGATGCTCGACCCTTGTTTTCGCATCGTCTTCTTCCGAAACCCGCTGGCCACCGTTCGGGACGATGCGCTCAGAACGCCTTGTCGCCCCCGCACGGCTTCGCCGCAAGGCGGGCCGCTTTCCTGCAAGCCGCTTGCTCGTCTCACCGGTCGGGCCGGTGTAGACACCGTCGGGCGAGCGGGGAGAGCACATGGTCATCGACGAGTTGCGGCCGATGGAGGCTGTCGCCGACGCGGAGACGGCCGTGGATCGGCTCGAAGCGCTGCATGCGGGCGCGACCCAGGCGCTTCAGGCGGCGCTGGCGCGCTACCTCGAGCACCGGATTCCACCGGATGCCACCGAGCGGCTCCAGTTCCGCTATCCCGAACTGCGCCTGACCTACCAGCCCACGGGGCCGCTGCCGCGGCTCAACCGGGCCACCGCCAAGTTCCAGGCGCCGGGACTCTACGCCACCACGGTGACGCAGCCCGGCTATTTTCGCGCCTACCTGCTGGAACAGTTGCGACCGCTGGTGCGCGATTACGGCGCCGGCATCGAGGTCGGCCTCTCGGGCCAGGAGATCCCCTATCCCTATATCGTCGAGCCCGGCACCGATCTCGGCGGCAGCGGCGTCAGCACCAGCGACCTCGCCACCCTGTTTCCGGTGCCGCTGCTCTCCGTCGTCGGCGACGAGGTGGCCGACGGGCTGTGGCTGGAAAATCCCGGCGATCCGCGCCCGCTCGCCCTGTTCGACGGGGTGCGAACCGATTACTCCCTGCGCCGGCTCGTGCACTATACCGGCTCGGACTGGCGCGAGATCCAGCCCTGGATCCTGCTCACCAACTATCACCGCTACGTCGACGGCTTCGTCCGCCACGGGCTGGAGCGCCTGGCGGCGGGGGAGGGGGAGCGGCTGGTGCTGCCCGGCGGGATCGTGGTCGAACAGGCCGATGCGGCCTCCGCCGATCCGGCGGCGCTGATCGCCGCCTCGCCCTGGCACAAGTACCAGATGCCGGCCTACCATCTCGTCGGCCGCGGGCCGGACGGGGCGCCTCAGGGCACGACGCTCGTCAATATCGGCGTCGGCCCCTCGAACGCGAAGACCATCACCGACCATCTCGCGGTGCTGCGCCCGCATTGCTGGCTGATGGTCGGGCATTGCGGCGGATTGCGCCAGTCGCAGACCATCGGCGACTACGTGCTCGCCCACGGATACCTGCGCCGTGACCGCATCCTCGACGACCTCGTGCCACCGGAGATTCCGGTGCCGGCGCTGGCCGAGGTCCAGATCGCCCTGCAAGCGGCCGCCGCCGCCGTCACCGGCGAGCGGGCGGATGCGCTCAAGCGCCGCCTGCGCACCGGCACCGTCGTGACCTACGACGACCGCAACTGGGAACTCCGCTTCAGCCAGGAGCGGCGGCGGATCAACCTGTCGCGGGCGATCGCGGTGGATATGGAGAGCGGCACCATCGCCGCCCAAGGCTATCGCCTGCGGGTGCCCTACGGGACGCTGCTCTGCGTTTCCGACAAGCCGCTGCACGGCGAGATCAAGCTGCCGGGTGCGGCCAACGCCTTCTACGAGCGCGCGGTGGCCGAGCATCTCCAGATCGGGCTGGCGACCCTTGACGCGCTGCGCAGTGACCGGGCCGGCCTGCACTCCCGCAAGCTCAGGAGTTTCGACGAACCGCCGTTCCGGTAGCCTCGAACGCGGTCGGAACGAGCTCGGGGGCATGGCTGAGGCGGCCCTCGGTCCGGCATCGGGCCGCCGCAGCTCCGCCCCGCAAGACCGACCGGCCTTAGGATCTCCGCAGGCGGGGTCCACTCCCTGCGGTGAGGCGAACACTCGCGCCGGATGCCGGAGGGCCTACACCGCGTCCCGCGCGCCTTCCGGCAAACCGTCCTGCTCCCTACGACGCCGGACCGTCGAACGGGCCGCCTCGATGGCGACGTTGGCCGCACCCAGCATGCGCGGCTCCGTCGGCCGGTTCAGGGCGTGGCGCGCGATGCTGGCGGCGAGATCGTCGATCTCGGCGGCCATGGTCTCCAGACGTCCGCGGTCCGTCTCGCGTCGGGCGTCGGAGCGAAGTTCCAGCAGGCGTGTCGTGGCCACCTCGATTCGCTCCCGGCGGATGCGTCCGAGACGCTGCCGTAACCAAGCGAACGTCGAGCCGAAGCCGCCGGCCAGGATGGCGACCAGATAGATCCAGCTCTCGTAGCGCTCGATGAAGGTCTCCTGCTCGCGTTCGTAGTAATCGAGCGCGCCGGGATGGATGGGAAGCCGGGCGCTGGTGGCGTCCGCGCTGTCCTCGTAGGCCGGGTGCGTGAGGCTCTCCGCGGCCGGCACCTTGTCCGCCAAGGCAGCCCGCATCTCGAACAGGTGCTGAGTCACCTCGGCGGCGACGCTGCGTGACAGGTTGGCGCGCGCCATCAGGCGATAAGACGAGCCGACGGTCGTGACGTCTTCGGCGGGCAGGCGCGGATTCCCGCCGAACAGGGAGGCCGGGATCGTGATCGATTGCAGGCGCGGCCAGCGCGCCAGAACCGCGCCGGTCTCGGCGGTTCCGACGAGCGTCGCGCCATCCTCCCCGCTCGCATCGTGCACGAGGCCGACGACGCGCCGAGCGGCCGGCGATGTCGGGGTGGAGACCAGGATCATCGCGTCGATGCGCCGGTCTCGAAGCGCCGCTTCGATCTCTGCCTCCTCGATCGGCACGATGGTCACGGCGTTCGGCGATCGGACGCCGGTTGCCGCCTCGGTCGGGATCTCCAGTCCGTAATGGTCCGCAAGGTGGCCGACGAGTGTCCGGTCGGCCGTTCGGCCGGCCAGCAGACCCAACCGCTTGCCCGCCAGATTCGGGAAACCGGTGATGCCGGCGGAGATCGGGGCCGCAACGAAGACGGCGAGTTCTCTCAGGACGACGAGGGTCAAGCCGTTGCCTGGCATCGCGACATCGGGCCTGACCACCGCGAGGTCGGCTTTTCCGGCCTTGAGCGCCTCTGCGCTCTCTCGCACGCCATCGAACGGGATGACCTTCAACCGGATGCCGACCCGTCTTCGGACGAGTTCGTCGGCATAGGCGCGCAGCAGAGCCGGTTCGGTCCCGCCGTTCGGAGCGACGGCGATCGTCAGGGTCGTGGGCCGTGTGAGGTAATACGCTGCAGCGGCGCCGAGGATCAGAACAGGCGTCAGACCGAGAAGCAGCAGCGCTTCCCGGCTTCTCGAAATTGCTGACTTCCCCACCGACACACCCCCAGGACGCGGGACAGGCCTCGTACGCGCCACGCAATCCGATATCGCCTATGTCGCCAACGTTGTGCGGAACACAAGTCCTGTATCGTCGCGCAGGATGCGGCGCCGATGAAGATTTGTGACTTTTACCAAAATTGCAGCATAAAAGAACTATTCTCTTGTTGAAATATCATAAAATACACTGTCATGTGTCATTAATATTGGAGCCTTGGCCGGCAGAGGCGAGCCGCTGCCGCCCATCGTGGAGCGGCTTGCGC
>JAGTAM010000507.1 GCA_023422485.1 Pseudomonadota bacterium
GCGCCGGGGGGGCCGCGCCCCCCGCTTCGGCGTTCGACTTAATCGTCGTGTCAGGCCGACGCAACCGCGCCTTCCGACGCGCCGCGATGGGCGACACCGGCGGCGAAGGTCGTGGTCACCGAGCCACCGGCCTTCTCGACGGCCTCGATGGCCGACTTGGAGGCGCGGGTGACCTCGAAGCTGAGCTTCGCGGTCAGCTCGCCGACGCCGAGCAGCTTCACGCCGTCACGGGCCCGGCCGATGATGCCGGCCTTCACCAGCGCATCGACGGTCACGGGGGCATTGGCGTCGAGCTTGCCGGCATCCACCGCCGCCTGGACGCGACCGAGGTTCACCTCGTTCAGGTCGTGGGCGTGGATGTTGTTGAAGCCACGCTTCGGCAGGCGACGATGCAGCGGCATCTGGCCGCCCTCGAAGCCCTTGATGGACACGCCGGTGCGGGCCTTCTGACCCTTCACGCCGCGGCCACCGGTCTTGCCCTTGCCGGAGCCGATGCCCCGGCCGACGCGCATCCGGTTCTTGGTCGCGCCTTCGTTGTCGCGGATCTCGTTGAGCTTCATGGGTAAGCCCTCCTCACGCCGCGGCGTCGTCGAGGACGCGCACGAGGTGCGCGACCTTGCGGATCATGCCGCGGACCGAGGGAGTGTCCTCCAGCTCGGAGACGCGGTGCAGCTTGTTCAGCTTGAGGCCGATCAGCGTCGCACGCTGGGAGGCCTCGCGGCGGATCGGCGAACCGATCTGCTCGATGCGGACAGTCTTGTTAGCCATGCTGCCCTCCCTTACGCGACGGCCGCTTCGGAGGTGTCGGCCGGGTCGGCGTCACGGCGACGGGCCTGGAGGGCCGACACCTTGAGACCGCGACGGGCCGCGACCGAGCGCGGGCTGTCCTCGTTCTTGAGCGCGTCGAAGGTGGCGCGCACGAGGTTGTAGGGGTTGGACGAGCCGAGCGACTTGGCGACGACGTCCTGCATGCCGAGCGTCTCGAACACGGCGCGCATCGGGCCGCCGGCGATGATGCCGGTACCCTGCGGGGCCGCGCGGAGGATCACCTTGCCGGCACCGTGACGACCGTTGACGTCGTGGTGCAGGGTCCGGCCCTCGCGGAGCGAGACACGGATCAGGCCGCGCTTGGCGGCTTCCGTCGCCTTGCGGATCGCCTCCGGCACCTCGCGGGCCTTGCCGTGGCCGAAGCCGACGCGGCCCTTCTGGTCGCCGACGACGACGAGCGCCGCGAAGCCGAAGCGACGGCCACCCTTCACCACCTTGGCGACGCGGTTGATGTGGACGAGCTTGTCCACGAATTCGCTGTCGCGCTCTTCGCGGTCGTCGCGGCGACGACCTTCGCGTTCACGTGCCATATCTGATTCCTGTTATCTCACTGACGCGGGCCGCAAAGGCCCGCTCGCTCGATGGTCCCCTCCCCGCGAGGGGGGAGGGAACGCGGCGTCTTAGAAGTCCAGACCACCCTCACGGGCGGCGTCGGCGAGAGCCTTGACGCGGCCGTGGAAGATGTAGCCCGAGCGGTCGAAGACGACCTTGGTGACGCCCGCAGCCTTGGCGCGCTCGGCGACGAGCTTGCCGACCGCCTCGGCCGCCGCCTTGTCGGCACCGGTCTTGAGGCTGGCCTTGAGATCCTTGTCGAGGCTCGAGGCGGCGGCGAGCGTACGGCCCGCGGCGTCGTCGATAACCTGGACGTAGATCTGCTTGGACGAGCGGAACACCGACAGCCGCGGACGGCCGTTGGCGGAGGCTCTGAGGGCCCGACGGACCCGCGCTTTGCGGCGCAGGAGGGCTTCGTTCTTGTTCGACATGATCGCCCCCCTTACTTCTTCTTGCCTTCCTTGCGGAAGATGAATTCGCCAGCGTACTTCACGCCCTTGCCCTTATAGGGCTCGGGACCGCGGTACTCGCGAATCTCCGCCGCGACCTGACCGACGCGCTGCCGGTCGATGCCCGACACCACGATCTCCGTGGGCTTGGGCGTCACGATGGTGATGCCGGCCGGGATCTCGTACTCGATGTCGTGGCTGTAGCCGAGCGAGAGCTTGAGCGCCTTGCCGGCCATCGCGGCGCGGTAGCCGACGCCGGTGATCTCGAGCTTCTTCTCGAAGCCCTTGGAGACGCCCTCGACGAGGTTCGCCACCTGGGCGCGCGAGGTGCCCCACAGGGAGCGGGCCTGCTTCGACTGGTCCTTGGGCTGCACCGAGACGGCGCCGTCCTTGAACTCCACGATGACCTGGGGCGGGACGACGAACTGGAGTTCGCCCTTCGAGCCCTTCATCTTCACCGTCTGACCCGTGACCGTGGCGGTGACGCCGGACGGGACGGGGACGGGCTTCTTGCCTACGCGAGACATGTCGCTGTCCTCCGGATCAGAACACCTTGCAGAGCACTTCACCGCCGACGTTGCGCTCGCGCGCCTCGTGATCGGCCATGACGCCCTGCGGGGTCGAGATGATGGTAACGCCGAGGCCGTCGGCGACGCGCGGCAACTCGCCAACCGACGAGTAGACGCGGCGGCCGGGCTTCGACACGCGCTTGATCTCCCGGATGACCGGGCGACCGTCGTAGTACTTGAGCTCGATCTGGAACTCGGTGCGGCCGTTGCCGAGGTCGGACACCGCGTAGTCGCGGATGTAGCCCTCGGACTTCAGCACGTCGAGGACCGAGGCGCGCAGGCGCGAGCCGGGGGTCTGGACGACGTTGCGGCGACGGCTCTGGCCGTTGCGGATGCGGGTGAGCATATCACCCACGGGATCGTGCACCATTGATGCCCCCCCTTACCAGCTGGACTTCACGAGGCCGGGGATGAGACCCCGGTTGCCGAGCTCGCGCAGAGCGACGCGCGAGATGCCGAGCTTACGGTAGTAGGCCCGCGGACGGCCGGTCATCTCGCAGCGGTTGCGGATGCGGGTGGCCGACGAGTTGCGCGGCAGTTCCGCGAGCTTCAGGCGCGCCTCGAAGCGCTCCTCCATCTCACGGGACTCATCGTTGGCGATGGCAAGGAGGGCCTTACGCTTCTCTGCGAAGCGCTTCACCAGATCCTTGCGGTGGTTGTTCTTCTCGACTGAGCTTTTCTTAGCCATGTCTGTCTCCAGTGTCCGCGTCTAAGCGACGAAAGCCGTCGCTTACTGCCGGAACGGGAACTTGAAATGGGCGAGGAGAGCCTTGGCCTCTTCGTCCGTGGTGGCGCTCGTCTGGACGACGATGTCCATGCCCCAGGTCTGCTCCGCCTTGTCGTAGGAGATCTCCGGGAACACGAGGTGCTCCTTGAGGCCCATGGCATAGTTGCCACGGCCGTCGAAGGAGCGCGGGTTCAGACCGCGGAAGTCACGCACGCGCGGCAGCGCGATCGTGATCAGGCGGTCCATGAACTCGTACATGCGGGCCTTGCGCAGGGTCACCTTGCAGCCGATCGGCATGCCCTCGCGGACCTTGAAGGTCGCGATCGCCTTGCGGGCGCGGGTGATGACCGGCCGCTGGCCGGCGATGAGCGCGAGGTCGCCCGCCGCAACAGTGGCCTTCTTCGAGTCCGCGGTGGACTCGCCGACGCCCATGTTGATGACGATCTTCTCGATCTGCGGGACCTGCATCGGGTTCTTGTACCCGAACTGCTCGATCAGCTTCTGCCGGACGACCTCGTCGTAGTGCTTGCGCAGACGCGGGACGTAGGCGTTCTTGTCGGCCTCAGCCATCGATCTGATCCCCCGTGGTCTTGGCGAACCGGACCTTGCGTCCGTCTTCGAGGATGCGGAAACCCACGCGGGTCGGCTTGCCGTTCACGTCCTGGAACGCGAGGTTGGAGAGCTGGATCGCAGCTTCCTTCGAGATGATCCCGCCCTCGGCGTTCTGCGTCTGCTTCTGGTGCTTCTTGACCAGGTTGACGCCGCGCACGAAGGCCTTGCCGTCCTTCGGCATGACCTGGATGACCTCGCCGGAGCGACCCGCGTCGCGGCCGGTGAGGACGACGACCGTGTCGCCCTTCTTGATCTTGGCGGCCATCACAGCACCTCAGGAGCGAGCGAGATGATCTTCATGTGGTTGCGCGCACGCAGCTCGCGCGGCACCGGCCCGAAGATGCGGGTGCCGACCGGCTCCTTCTGATTGTTGATCAGAACGGCGGCGTTCTTGTCGAAGCGGATCACCGAACCGTCGGCGCGCTTCACGTCCTTGGCCGTGCGCACGACGACCGCCTTCATGACGTCGCCCTTCTTCACGCGGCCGCGCGGGATCGCCTCCTTGACGGAGACGACGATGATGTCGCCGACGCCGGCGTATTTGCGCTTCGACCCGCCGAGCACCTTGATGCACATCACACGGCGCGCACCCGAATTGTCGGCGACGTCCAGATTCGTCTGCATCTGGATCACGGGAGTGACCTTTCCTTGTTTCAGGCGGGTTTCCGCACACGGACGGTATTGCCCGGCGGACGACGCCTGATGGGGATCTGATGTCCCCGGCTCATGTGAGAGACCGCGCTATCGGCGTGGGAACGCCGGCGCGGTCACCGCGTACGAAGGGATGCGAACATCCCAAGGACTGTCGCGAAGGCGTGCCCGATACTACGGACGCGTGCGGCGTGCAAGCGGGGCGGGCGGTGAAATCGTACGCTCATGCCCGGCGGCAAGACGCAGGGAGCGGCGCTTCGGGCCGCAAGGTGAGGCTCGGTGCGGGGCAGACAGCGAGGCGATGGACACCGCGCTGTCGATGGGGGGCGAAGGGGTGGAGAGAGGCGGCCGGCCGCCGGCTCTCGTCAGCAGCCCTTGCAGATCGAGCCCATGGTCTTGTTCATCTTCGCGTCCCAGGCCTTGTCGCGCGCCTGCGCCGCGCGCTGGGCCTTGATCATCTGTTCCTGGGAGGTCGAGGGAGCCTGTCCCTGGGGGATGCCCGGCGCCGGCGGCTTGGTCTGTCCCGTCGCCGTGACGGCGCGGCCGGTCGGGGTGAGTCGGGTGCCGCCCTCATCCTGAGCGTGGGCGGGGACGGCCGCCAGGAAACCGGTGAGCAGGAGGGCGGAGACGGCGATCGGACGATGCATGGCTTCTCAATCACTCCCTGGCGCGGGACGCCGGTGCCGAGGGGGCCGGGCCGGCACAGTCCGACGCGAAGGAGGGTCGCCGCCGATCGACATCGGGGTGACGTTCCCGCCGCGTATCTGCGCATCTCGCGTATCTGCGGCCGCGTATCGCCGCGTGCCTGAGCGATCTAGTTGGCACCGGACCGAGCCGGCCGCAAGCGGCGCTGCGGCCATGCATCGGCCGGTCCCGTGCGGAGACGCACCCCTGCATGGCAGGACACGAGGACGTCGCTCGGCGGATGCGGCCTCCGCCGCGGCCGGGATATCGATGCGTTCAGTGCGTCTCGGGCTGGGCGTCGGCCACCGTGCTGGCCTTCGAATAGCTCGTTCGCGGCCGCCCGGTTGGATCCTCGAAGGAGCCGGCCCAGAGGCCGAGCCGCTTGCCCCACGCGACGGTCTCCGCGCCGACATAGATGGCCTTTCCGCCGCGCTCGGCCATGGCGAAGCCCTTCTCGGCCATCCAGGCGCTCAAATCTTCCTTGTCGCGGTGGCAGACGGAGAGCGCGCGGCCGTAGCTGTCGGTCTCGCGGATCTGGCAGGTGACCGTCGCATCTTTGAGGTGCGCGGCGAGCGCCTTGGCGGCATGGGCGCCGCAGGCA
>JAGTAM010000537.1 GCA_023422485.1 Pseudomonadota bacterium
CGGCCGGCGATGCGGTGGTCTATGTCGGGCGCCTTACCCCGGAAAAAGGGGCGGACCTCGTCGCCGAGGCCGCGCGCCGGGCCGGTCTGCCCGCGCTCTTCATCGGTGCCGGGCCGCTGGAGACACGGCTGCGGGCGGAGGGTGCGGAGGTGCTCGGCTGGTGCAGCCCGGAGGCGGTCGCGACGATCCTGCGCCGCCGGGCGCGCGCGGTCTGCGCCCCCTCGCGCTGGCTCGAGACCGGGCCGCTCACCGTCTACGAGGCGCTGGCCCAGGGCATTCCCGTCGTCGCCTCGCGGCGCTCCGGCGCCGCGGAGAAGGTCTTGGACGGCAGGACCGGCTTCGTCGTCGAGCCGGAGGTGGCGGCGCTCGCCGGCGCTTTCGACAGCCTCAAGGACGATGTCTCGACCGCCCGCCTCGGCCAGGAAGCCTACGACCGGTACTGGCGGGCGCCGATGACGCTTGCCGTCCACGCCCGATCCCTGCTGCTTCTCTACCGGCGACTGAACGAAGACTATCTTATGCGGCAGTGCGGCATGAGGGGTTCCGCCACGCTGCCCGTTTCCGCTCATTAAAGTGGCAGAACCCTTGGCAGAGGGAGTCATTCGTCATTATGATGCCGACCTCGAATCTTTCCCTGAACGGGCTCCGGCGTCGGAATCTGAATTCATAACAAAAGCATAAACGCCACCGCGCTTTCGGCCGAACATTGCTCATCACCTGTCAGAAACTGTCCTTGACTTTTATGTTGCACTGCAACATATGAGGTGCGGGCCGGTTAGCTGCGGGGAGGCCCTTGAGGTTCCCCGAAACCGAAATCTCCCGGTCCGTCTGACAGGAGAGACTGATGAGCACCCAGAGCTTCGAGATCCCCGCCGAGTTCCGTGACTTCGCCGACAAGAGCGTCGATCAGGCTCGCAACGCCTTCGGCACGTTCCTGAACGGTGCGGTGAAGACCTCCGAGCAGCTCCGGAACTCGGCCTCGACCGTCCAATCGACCCTGCATGCCGCGGTTCTCAAGAGCCTCGACCACGCCAAGGCGAATGCCGAAACCACCTTCGACTACGCGCAGCGCGTCGTGCGCGCGAAAGACCCGCGCGAGGCCTTCGAGATCCAGTCCGAGTTCTTGAAGACCCAGTTCGCCGCGTTCCAGGCCCAGGCCAAGGAATACGGTGCCCTCGCTCAGAGCGCCGCCCGCTAATCCGGTCCGGCTTCGGGCCATGGCGTCCAGGGCGCCACGGCCTGTCGCGGGAGCACGAGGCGCCGAATCCGCACCTGCGGGCTCGGCACACCCCGTGCTCCGACGCTATGCTCCGCCCTAGCGCGCCATCGGGCTTCTGCAGCCGTCTCGGGAACGCGCTGAGGCAGAGGGTTTCGAACGAGGAGAAGGCCCATGTCGTCGAGCCGCCGTAGAGGACGCCCACCGGGAGCGCCCGCCAATTCCCCGCCGCCGACACTGACCGCGCCTCAATCCGAGGTCGCCGACGCGCTGCTGGCCGAGACCTCGGCCGAAAAGAGCCAGGAAAACGAGTCCCGGCCATCCGCACAGGAGACGACGGTGACGGACATCCTGACCGTCGAGGCCGCCGCCGAGCCGCCGGCTGGGGATGCTTCCGCCGAAACCGCTGCATCCTCCGCGGAGCCGGCCGTCGAACCTGCCACCGAGTCTGCTCCCGTCGAGGCGCAGGCTGACGAGAACGATCAGCCCGTCGAGCCGCCGGCTCAGGACGCGGTCGAGGCCGCCGCCGTGCCGGACGAGGCCCCCGCGGCGGCGCCCGCTCCGGAGCCCGTCGTGCCCGAGGCGGCCGAGGCCGTGGCGGAAACCGTGGAGACGGCGGTCGAGGCGGCGAACGACACGCTCGCCCAAACGCTGGCCGAGACCGCTCTGCTGCCGGGCCTTGCCGAGACCAAGCCGTCCAAGGGCTCCGCGCCGCGGTCGCACAGCGTCCATATCGGTGCGAGCTTCGCCTTCGTGCCCACCTTCGCGCCCATTACCGAGATCAATGCGAAGCTGTTCGCCTTCGCCCGCGGCGAGGGCGAGGCCGCCCTCGCGCACATCCAGGCGCTCGCCCGCGCCAAGTCCCCGGCGGAGGCGCTCCGGCTCCAGGTGACCGAGATGCAGCGCGCGGCCGACGCGTCTCTGACCTGCTTCAGCGAGATCGTCCGCAGCGCCAACCGCCTGAGCGACAGCGCCCGTCGGCACTGAGGCCGACGCTCGCGCATCACCGATAATGATTGGGGCAGTCGTCCGACGGGCGGCTGCCCTTTTTTGCCCGCGCCTCACCCGCCGCGCGGCCGGGCGAAGCGGGTGAGAGGGGTGCGCTCCCGCCCCTCGCCCCCCGCCGCCGCGGGGTCTACATAGCCCGCACCGCTCCAGCGACCTCCGGGAGACCCCGCATGCCCTCCTCGCCGCTTCTGCCGGCCTGCCTCGTATCCGCGCTGCTCCTCGCCGCCGCGCCCGTCGGCGCGCAGATGGCGAACACGCCTGCAAAGCCCGCGCCCGAGAAGGCGGCGTCGGATAAATCCTCGGACAAGGCGGTGCCTCTGTCGAAGGGCGAGATCCAGCTCTCCTTCGCCCCCGTGGTGAAGCGAGCGGCGCCCTCGGTCGTCAATGTCTACGCCTCGCATGTCGAGAAGCGCTCCGCGCGCTCCAACGCCATGGAGGAGTTCATGCGCCGCTTCTTCGGCGAGGACCGTCCGGGCCGCGGCCCCGGCGGCATGCCCGGCGAGCGGGCGCAGCGCTCCCTGGGCTCCGGCGTGATCGTCGATGCCTCGGGCCTCGTCATCACCAACAACCACGTCATCGAGAACATGAACGAGGTGAAGGTGGCGCTCGCCGACAAGCGCGAGTTCGAGGCGCAGTTCGTGCTGCGCGATCCCCGCACCGACCTCGCCGTGCTCAAGATCAAGAGCCCGGCCGACATCGCGCCGATGCCGATCGGCGATTCCGACCATCTGGAGGTCGGCGATTTCGTGATGGCGATCGGCAACCCCTTCGGCGTCGGGCAAACCGTGACGCAGGGGATCGTCTCGGCCCTCGCCCGCACCCAGGTCGGCTCGTCGGACTACCAATTCTTCATCCAGACCGACGCGGCGATCAATCCGGGCAATTCGGGCGGCGCGCTGGTGGACCTCAAGGGACACCTCGTCGGCATCAACACGGCGATCTACTCGCAGTCGGGCGGCAGCCACGGCATCGGCTTCGCCATCCCCGCCAGCATGGTCCGCGCGGTGGTGGAGACCGCCAAGAGCGGCGGCAGCCTCGTGCGCCGGCCCTGGCTCGGGGCACGGGTGCAGACGGTGACCCCCGACATCGCCGAGAGCGTCGGGCTCGACCGGCCGACCGGCGTGCTGGTCGCCAGCATGCAGGCCAAGAGCCCGGCCGAGGAGGCCGGCCTCAAGCGCGGCGACGTGATCCTCTCGGTCGACGGCCAGACCGTCGATGATCCGGAGGCCTTCGGCTACCGCTACGCCCTCAAGGGCATCTCCGGCACGGCCGATCTCGGCATTTTGCGCGGCACCAAGCGGCAGACGATTCCGGTCAAGCTCGGCCCGGCTCCGGAGACGCGGCCCCGCGACAGCCTCAAGGTCCGAACCCGCACGCCGTTTGCGGGCGCGACCTTCGTCAACACCTCGCCCGCGGTGAGCGAGGAGCTTCAGGCGGATCTGCCGGAGGAGGGCGTGGCGGTGACGGCCGTCGATGACGGCTCGCTCGCGGGCCGGGCGGGCTTCCGCAAGGGCGACGTGATCGTGGCCGTCAACGGCATGCCGATCGCCTCGACCAAGGATCTGGATCGGCTGACGCAGCGCAATCTCGGCCTGTGGGAGGTTGCGATCAAGCGCGGCGGCGAGGTGCTCACCTCGGTGTTCGGCGGGTAGCAGCGCCTCACCATACGTCCGCTGTCCCGCCCCAGGCGCGACGGCGGGTGCTTCGCGCGAGAGCCTCGGCCCGAACGGTGATCCCCGGCTCTCGGAAGGAGACGATGCTCCCATCCTGCCGACCGGCGGCGATGTCTCGCCGTCGGTTGTCCCGGCGATCGCGGCTTGTCGGCAGCGCCGACCGGCGGGCATGGCCCGATCTGGCACAACGCATGGCACAGTCCGGACGCAAACCGGGCTGCAGCACCGCGTGCGATTTCGCTCATCGGCCCGGCAAGCTTCTCGCTAGTCTCGCGAACGGATGCACGGAGGAGTCTCGTTTCCGGATGTTTCGTCGGTGATAGGCCGATGTAACCCGGTAACCGTACGAGGCAATCCGCCGGCAACCCGAGATCCCTAGAACGGCTCCGCACGAGAGCCGGAAGGGCTCCGGACGAGGGGCGGACATCATGCGGGACCTGATCAAGATCGCGGCGGCCGGAACGGTGATGGCGGCCTATGCCCTGCTCGCCCCCTCCCTCGTCGAGGCGGTGCCGGGCCCGGCCGGCTCGGCCAAGGCCTTCACCCAGCGCCTGCCGCAGGCGGGCGGTGCGGTTCCGGTGAGCGCCCGGATCGACGGTGGAGCGCCGATTCCGGGACAGGTCGTGGTCACCCGCCGGCCGCTTCTGGTCGGCATCTCGGCGGGCGAAGCCTCCCGATGACCGCCGCAGACACACCTCTGCTCGCGGCGGCATTCCTGCTCGGCCTCGGAGCGGCCGTTCTCCTCAACGCCCTTCTCGTCTGACGTCTCCCGTCGTGCCGGGTGTTGCGGACGCTTGTCAGGCCGCGACGGTTGCCAGGGCGTGGCGGTTGCCATGCAGGCCGGCACAGAGATCGTCGATCTCGGTCACGTCGAGGGCCTCGCCGCTGCTGGCGGCGATGGTGTCGATCAGGTCGTCCTTCCGGGGATCGAACGGGTGACCCTGCATCCGGTAGAACTGGTAGTAGCGCAACGCCGCCAGAAGCGTGTCGCGCTCGCGGGCGGTGACGGTGAGGTTCTGCGTGGTCATGGGCTTCCCCTTGGCTTGCAACGAACGCTCAGGCGGGACCGCGCGCGACCCGCCTAGCTTGACCGTTGTAGCCGCCCGGCGGCAGCCCCGTCTATGACATGTGGAGGCATCGGGCGGGGCAGCGCCCTCGGCTCACCCCGACACCGTCCCGACCCTTGGCTCCTCGGCAGAAGCGGTCGCAGGGACCGGAGGAAGGCCTCCGGGTAACCCGTAATAGTCCTCCAGAATCCGCGGATAGGCTGTCGGCCGGAACGGCTTGCGGGCGGCCCAGAGCGCATCGATCGGCAGTGCCAGCAGGGCCGCGTTCAGCCGTTGAGGATCGTCGGCGAGCGCCGGATCGAGACGGTGACCCTCCCCGCTCGCCCGCAGCCGCTCGGCCTGGGCGCCGAGATCGAAGGTCACCGGCGGCACCCCGGCCGCGAGCGCGAGCGAGAGCGTGTAGCAGTAGGTTTCCGGCGAGATCGAAGGGAACAGCACGATATCGGGATCGAGGCGGGCGATGTGCCCCAGCGCCGCGGCATCACCGCGGTAGGGGCCGGTCTCGCGCACGCCCGCGATCTCCATGGCCCGCGGATCCGCGGATCGGCCGATGATGGTGATCTCGAGCGGGAGGTGCCTGAGCCGGGCATCGAGGGCGAGATTGTGGATCACGTCGAAGCCCTTCTGCACGCCGATCGACCCGAGCACCGCGACCCGCAGCGGTCCCTCCCGGCGCCGACGCTCCTTGAGTTCGACGCCGGCCAGCGTCTCCTCGTGCGGGCGCAGCACGATGGTGTCGAGGTGAAGCACGCTTCCGATGCGGCTGGCGAGGTCGGCGGACGGCGCGAACACCGTGCGGGCGCGGTCGAGGAAACCCGCCCAGATCCGCCGCCGCTCGGCGGGATCGAGGAGAAGAATGCCGTCGGCGTCGTGGTCGAGGCGGATGCAGTCGCGGCAGGCGTCGGGCTCGGCCAATCCGCAATAGACGCCCTCGGGCCGAACGAGGTTGTTGCGGTGGCAGACCGAGGCGTAGTCGTGCAGCGTCACGTCGTAGCCGACGCCTGCCTCCTCGATCAGCCGCATCGCCGTGCGGGTCGACGGCGCATCGAGACCCGCCAGCGAGTGGACATGCACCATCGCCGGGCCGAGCCAGCCGATGAGTTCGGCGAGGAGATCCGCATCGCGGTCGAGGGAGAGCGGGTCGAGGATGGAAACGGGAAAGTCGATTCCGCTTCCTTCGGGCAGACCGAGCTTGAACCCGCCGGGCTCGTCGGTGCGCAGGTAGACGACAATGAGCCCCGCCTCGGCCAGCCGGGCGCTCAGCCGCTCGAGATGGGTCTCGACGCCGCCGCCGAGATCGTGGGTGATGATCAGGGCGAGGCCGCGTCCGGCGCTGGCCGTGACGCGCTTGGCGAAGCGGTAGAGATCGAGACGGCGCCGGGCGAAGCGGGCGGGATCGACCTCGATGTGGTTGTGAACCCGGCGCTGGTAGTCCGGGTGCTTGGTGAGGAGGGCGCGAAGGATGTCATCGCCCTTGGTCGCGAGCAGCGTGCCGAAGGAGACGCTGCCGGAATGGAACACGAAGATGTCGTGGGCCAGGAGGTTGGTGAAGCCCGCCTTGAGGGCGCGCATGCAGAAGTCGTTCTCCTCGCCGTAGCCACGCCCGAAGGTCTCGGCGTCGAGCAGGCCGACCGCCGCGATCGCCTCCTGGCGCATCGCCATGCAGAAGCCGACGCCCGTCGGCACCGGCGAACTCGTGCGGGCGTTGCAGGCGCGGGTGAAGGCGTCGATCTCGGCCGGCGTGATCTCGAGTTGGGTCTGATTGTCGACGTTCGGCCGCGGATAGCTGCAGATCGTGGCGTTGTTCGAGAACGGCGTCACCGTGGCGACGCGAGGGTCGGCGTCGAGGTGCCAGAGCATGCGGTCGAGCCAGTCGCCGTAGACCACGATGTCGGCGTTGAGGAGCACGACATCCTTGCCCGCCGCCCGCTCCAGGCCGCGGTTGCAGGTGCGCACGAAGCCGAGATTCTCTGCGTTGACGAGGTGGGTGAACAGACCGCGACCGGCCAGCTCGGCGAGCGACGCGCTCAGTTGCGGGTCGGGGCTGCAATCGTCGATGACGAGGAGGGCGAACGCGGCGGCCTGCGGGGCGCTCAACACCGCGTGGATCGCCCGCAGGGTGTCGTCGTAGCCCTTGTAGACGGGCATGATCAGCACGGCCCGCGCCGAGGCGATGTCGGCGGCGGGCCGCGCCCGCTCCCACTCGGCCGGCGTTGGCGCGACCTGCGCCGGCCAGGTTCCGAGACCGAACGGCGTCGGTCGGAAGCCGCGCACCCGTCCCACCGCCAGATAGTGGAAGAACGGGTTGACCCCCGCACCGATCTCCCGCCGGTAATGCTTGCGGTAGAACCGCACCGAGAAGTCGGGGCTCGGATCGCGATCCTCACGGGCGCCGAAATCAAGGAAGTGACGGACCGGATCGACGCCGGAGCGGCGGATGTCGGGATTGGTGTCGAGATAGTGCTCCCTGTCGAAGGCGGCGGCGACCGTCTCGTAGATCTGCGCGTCGGAGGCCTCGGCCGGGTCGGCGGGCAGCGACGCCGCCTGCGGCTTAGCGCGCCGCACGGGCGGAACGGCGGCCTCCGAGGCCTGGAGCCGCCGCGTCGCGGCGAAATGGTAGAGTGGGCTGACGCCGAGGCGGCGCATATGGGCGTGGCGCTGCAGATAGGCATCGCCCGCGAAGGCGTCGCTCGGATCGAGCCCGCGCCGCCAGCCCTTGGACAGGTAATGGGCGAGCGGGTCCTCTCCCGCCTCCAGACCGGCGAGGCGGGCGTAGTAAGGCGCATCGAAATAGGGTTCGACGACGCTGGCCTGGAGCGCCGGAAAATCCGGGCCGGGCTGCGTCGCGACCCGCAGCCGCTCGGCTGCCGATAGGCCGGCATAGTGCAGGAGCGGGTTGACCGGTGCAGCCTCGGCGAGGTGACGATCGAGATAGAATAGGGTCGAGAACACCGCGGACGGGTCGCGGCCCTCGAGCCAGCCGTGATCGAGGTAGTGACGGAGTGGGTCACCCCCGCCCGCGGCCACGTCGGGATAGGCGGCGCGGTAGAAGGCGGGATCGAAGAACGGGGCAGCGGTCGCGGCGTCGCGGCGCTTGAGCCGAAACAGCTTCGGCAGCTTGATCACGACCAGATCCCTCGAAAACGCAGATGTGCCGGGCCCCGCCGCCGGGTTCGCACCATGCCGGGTTCGACCCCTTGGGCAACATGGGAACGAAGTGTGGCGTGGCCGGGGCGCGCGTGTCTCCATACAGCATTGCCGCAAAGGGTGGGGCCGGCTCTCGCAAATCGGGCATGCGCACATGGATCTGATGGCGCAGACGGGGTGGCCCACGCGAGAATGCGCCCGAGCCCCTTCCCCCGTGACGGGGTTCGGCTTTAAGAGTGCCTCACAAAACTCCCGATCACCGTACGGTTGCTTTCCGGGCGCGTCGGCGCAGCGGGCGTTTTGCGAGAGAGACACAGCCTCGGTGCCGCCCAGGTGCGGTCAGCAGTGCGGCTTGGCCCCGGGAGGGCACGATTTCGGACGGTCTCTGGTCATCGGCGCTCGGCCTCTTCGCGGTCGTCGCGCTCGTCTTCGCCAACGGCTTCTTCGTCGCGGCGGAGTTCTCCCTCGTCGCGGTGCGGCGCAGCCGGGTCGCCGAACTGGTCAACGAGGGGCGCGCCAACGCCCGGGCGCTCCAACGCGCCACCGACCGGCTCGACGCGCATCTCGCCGCAACACAGCTCGGCATCACCCTCTCCTCGCTGGCGCTGGGTTGGGTCGGTGAGCCGGCCCTGGCTCACCTGATCGAGCCGCTGTTCGGCTGGATGCCGGAGAAAGCCGCCGGGGTCACCGCGCACACGCTGGCCGTGGCTTTGGCCTTCGCCGTCATCACCACGCTGCACATCGTGCTGGGCGAGCTGGCGCCGAAGAGCCTCGCCCTCCAGCGCAGCGAGCGCACCGCGCTCGTGATCGTGCGGCCGCTCACCCTGTTCCTGTTCATCTTCGGCCCGGCGATCCACCTCCTCAACGGCCTCGGCAACGGCGTGCTGCGCATGCTCGGCCTGCGGCCCGGCGAGGGCGAGGGGCACCTGCCCTCTCCGAAGGAACTCAGCCTGCTCGTCACCGCGAGCCACGAGGCGGGCCTGCTGCATGAAGCGCAGGAGGATGCAGTGGCACGCATCCTTGCCATCGGCGAGCGGCGCATCCGCGAGATCATGACACCGCGCAACGAGGTGGACTGGATCGATCTCGACGACACCCAGGAAGAGATCATCGAGGCGGTGCGTGCCTGCCGCCACGAGCAGCTCGTCGTCAGCCGCGGCCAGATCGACGACGTCGTCGGCGTGCTGCGCAAGCAGGACCTGCTCGATCAGTTCCTCGACGGCAAGCCCCTCGACGTGAAGGCCGCGACCCGCGAGCCCATCGTCGTCCACGAGGGGCTGGCGATCCTCAAGGTGCTGGAGATGTTCCAGACCAAGCCCGTGCGCATGGCGATCGTCGTGGACGAGTATGGCAGTCTCGAGGGCATCGTCACCCAGACCGACCTTCTCGAAGCGATGGCCGGCGAGATTCCCGAGCCCGGCGAGGAGCGGATGGTGGTTGAGCGCGAGGACGGCTCGCTGCTCATCGACGGCATGATATCGGCGACCGACGCCTTCGATCGCCTCGGCCTGCCGGAGCGTCCGCGCTCCGACGACTTCTCGACGCTCGCCGGCTTCGTCATCGTCCAGCTCGGGCGTATCCCGACGGAGGGCGACAAGATCGAAACGCAAGGCTGGCGGATCGAGGTTGTCGACATGGACGGGCGGCGCATCGACAAGGTGCTCGCCACGCGCCTGCCGGACGCTTGAGCGATTTCCATTACGGCGATGCCATGACCCGTAACGTCTTCGTCCTCACCGGTGCCGGGATCTCCGCCGAGAGCGGGCTCGGCACGTTCCGCGACACGGACGGCGCGTGGGCGCGCTTCGATCCGATGCGGCTTGCGACGCCCGAGGGCTTCGCCGCCGATCCGGTGCTCGTCCACGACTTCTACAATCACCGCCGCCGCGACGCGCGCGCCGCCGCGCCCAACCCGGCCCACACGGCGCTCGCCCGGCTGGAAGCGGGATTGGCCGAGCGCGGCGGCCGGCTGTTCCTGTGCACGCAGAACATCGACGACCTGCACGAGCGGGCGGGCTCGCGCCACGTCGTCCACATGCACGGCGAACTCCTGCGAGCCCGCTGCACCGCCTGCGGCGCGGAACCGGTCTGGCACGAGGACCTGACCGTCGAGACGGCCTGCCCTCATTGCGCGCGCGGCGGCGAGATGCGGCCCGACGTGGTGTGGTTCGGCGAGATGCCCAAACATCTCGACGCCATCGATGAGGCGCTGGCCGAAGCCGACCTGTTCGTGGCGATCGGCACCTCCGGCGCGGTCTACCCGGCGGCGGGCTACGTCGCCCAGGCGCGTGCCTTCGGCATCCCGACGCTCGCCCTCACCCTGGACGAAGCCGACAATGCCGGGATGTTCGAGGCGTCCCGGCTCGGACGCGCGAGCGAAACGGTGCCGGCCCTCGTGGACGAGGTTTTGGGTGAGGCAGCCTGAGCGTCACCTCCGTCATCGCAAGGCGAAGCCGAGCAATGACGGCAGCGTCTACCGCTGCGGCCCGTAGGGCGGACGCGGGATCGCCCGGTGCGCCGCCCGGAGCGCCGCCGACCAGCGCTCGCGCAGATCGTGGAAGTAGCTCTCGCCAGCCTCGATGCGGTGGTTCACTTCGAGGTCGAGATGGCCGCGGCGCTGCACGGCGATGTCGATCGGCAGGCCGACACCGAGATTCGAGCGCATGGTCGAATCCATCGAGACGAGGCCGACCTTCAGCGCGTCGTAGAGGTCGGTCTCGTAGGTCACGGCCCGGTCGAGGATCGGCTTGCCGTATTTGTGCTCGCCGATCTGGAGGAAGGGCGCCTCGCGGCTGCATTCGATGAAGTTACCGGCCGAGTAGATCATGAACAGCCGCATCGGCTCGTCGCCGATCTGGCCGCCGAACAGGAACGAGACCTCCATACGCAGGTTGGCCGCCTCGAACCCGGCCTGCTCGATCTCGCGCACCCGGCGGATCGCCCGGCCGACGAGCTGGGCCGCCTTGAACATGGTGGCCGCGTCCTCGAGTTTGGGCGGCGTCTCGCCCTCGACGTCGTCCACGCCCTCGCGCAGCATGCTCAGCACCGATTGCGTCATCGAGAGGTTGCCGGCCGAGGCCAGCATCATCACCCGCTCGCCCGGCACGTTGAACATGTGCAGCTTGCGATAGGTCGAGATGTTGTCGAGCCCCGCATTGGTGCGGGTGTCGGCGATCATCACCAGCCCGTCCTCGACGAGCACTCCGACGCAGTAGGTCATGGCGGCACCCGCCTCAGGCGAAAAAGACCCGGAGAGCCGGGCGGAACGAGGCGGCCCGCTTCGCACGCGCCGCGCGCAAGCCGCAAGACAACTTTTTCGAGGCCGATCCGCTGGAGCTGACGACCCGGCTCAGCCCTGGGATTGACTCTGGCTCTGCTGGCCCCGCGCTTGGTGCTGTACCTGCTCGACCCGCAGGGCCACGTCGAGGGTTTCCGTCCCCCCGCCCATGCGGCTGCCACGGATCGGCGCGGCGCCGAGATAGTCGAGGCCGACGGCGACGCGCACATGGGCCTCCGTCGCCGAGAGGCCGTTGGCCGGGTCGAACCCGACCCAGCCGAGTTCCGGCACGAGCGACTCCGCCCAGGCATGCCCCGCCTTCTGATCGTCGCCGCCGTCGTTGCGGCGGAAATAGCCGGAGACGTATCGCGACGGGATCTCCAAGTGCCGGGCCGCGGCGAGGAAGATGTGGGTGAGGTCCTGGCACACGCCCTTGCCTGCCTCGAAGGATTGGGCGGCACTGGTGCTCGCGCTGGTCGGGCCCGGCTCGAAGGTCACCGTGTCGTGCACGGCGGCGAGAAGCCGGTGCAGGATCGAGAGCGGATCGCGCTCCCCCTCCCCCGCGACCTTCTCCGCGAAGGCCTTGAGTTCCGCGCTCGCCTCGGTGAGGGGCGTGTCGCGCAGGTAGAACAGGTCGGGTAGGCGCTCGACCGCGCCGCGGACGATGCCGCTCGTCTCGAAGGTCTCGATCTCGCCAGTCACCCGCACGGTGAGCGCGTCGGTCGGGTCGTCGGCGGTGAACCAGTGGACGAGGTTGCCGAAGCCGTCCTCGCGGGCGGTGAGCCGCCCGTTGACCGAAGGCTCGATTCGCCACTCGCGCACGTGCTGCCCGTCATGGTCGCGCGGTGTCAGCCTCAGGATCTGAATGAGGCCGCGGGCCGGTTGCTCGTAGGTGTAGACCGTATCGTGGACGATCCGGATGCGCATGCCTTGATCCTGCCGGGACGAGTCGCGGCACGCTAGGGCAAGGGCGGCGATTTGGAAATCGGGCGGCTTGATCAAAGCGTTGGCAGGACGGGTTTTCTCGTCCGGGCGCCTGCGGCGGATCGGCTTGAAGCGGTACCGCGACCACACCTTTCAGGGACGCTCGGAGAGGGTCTGTCCCCGGCTTACCATTGCCCGACAGGTCCGCATGCCTGTCTCTCCCACCCTGCGCTGGGCAGGTTCGGCAACGCCCCGGAACGGTATCACCGGGAGCATCGTTTCAAGCGCCCGACTCCGCAGCCCAGTGAATTGAGAGACGGCCCGACCAGAAAACGCAATCGCGCCGCCCGAACTTCTCGCATCGCATCCACCCCAGGGCTACGGCTCGCCGGGGAATTCTTGCGTTATCAGCATATTCCACTTGTTAATATACCGTTCATCGAAGATTTTTGTTTGAGATAGAAGCAATTTTTCTGGAACGGTCCTTCCGAAGTCTCCGTTTCTGGTCCCGCAACACCCGAAACACTCGGAGGAAATCATGCTCAAACACATTCGCGTTGCGGCGCTCGCCAGCACCTTCGTCATCGGCGGCGCGGCTCTGGCGCTCGCTCAATCGTCTTCGACGACCGGCACCGGCGGTTCATCGGCGGGCGGCGGCACCAGCTCCTCGACGGTCGGAACCGGCGGCTCCTCGGCCGGATCGGGCGGCGGCTCGGGCTCGTCCTCGACGCTTGGCACCGGCGGCTCCTCGGCGGGCGGCGGCAGCAGCTCCTCGACGGTCGGCACCGGCGGCTCCTCGGCCGGATCGGGCAGCGGTTCGGGCTCCTCCATGGGCACCGGCGGCTCCTCGGCCGACAAGAGCGGCAGCGGCTCGTCCATGGGTTCGGGCGGCTCCTCATCCGGCAGCATGGGCAAGTCGGGCAGCGCTGCAGGCCACGACAAGAGCGGCCCCGGCAATTCCGAGAACGCTCCGGGCCACAACAAGCGCTGAGCCTCGTCGGGGGTGACGGCGCGGGCGCGGCTCTCAAGGGCCGCGTCCGCTTCAGCATCTGAGGAGAGACGCACCATGGCACGCGTGATCCTGCCGCTTCTCGGCGGCGCACTCGCACTCGCCGGCATCGCCGCGAGTCAGGCTCAGACCACCACCGTCCAGAGTGGCCCGAACGGCGTCTCGGGCAGCACGACCGTCACCACCGGGCCCAACGGCAAGCCGTGCCGGGTCGTCCACTCGGACGAGGCGAACAAGACCGGCACGCTGTCGAGTTCGGTCACGGCCGGCCCCGATGGGGTGAAGAGTTCCACCACCGGCGGTCCGTCGGTGACGACACGCTCGGGCGACGGCACGCGCAGCAGCTCGGCCGCCAGTTCGAGCAGCGGCAACGGCAGCACGATGACGACGACCGGCGACGGCGACTGCGTGGTCACCGTGCCGAGCAGGAAGTGAGGCAATCATGAGCATCAGCAAGACGACGATGAAGGCGGCGGCGATCCTCGCCACCCTCGGCCTCGCGCTCGCCCCGGCGCTGGTCCAGGCACAGGGCGGCAGCGCGACGGCGGGCAGCGCCGGCTCGGCGGCTTCCGGCGGCACCTCCGCCTCGACCGTCGGCACGGGCGGCACCTCGACGGGTGCGAAC
>JAGTAM010000569.1 GCA_023422485.1 Pseudomonadota bacterium
CCGCCGGGGCCTGCCGCTCCACCCGCACCGGATTGTCGATGCGGTGGTGCCGCACGCGCAAGGCGCCGAGTCGTCCCTCCATCCGGGCCCGGCTGCCGTCGCAGACATGGACGACATCGAGTTCGGCCCGCCCCAGCGCCACCCGCAGGGCGGCGGTGCGGCCGACGCGCACGAGCTTGTGCAGCCGGCTCTTGGGATCGCAGGGCGCCGCGAGGCAGGCGCCGGAGAGCGGGACGAGGGCGCAAGGCTCGCTCCGGTCGAATCGGTAATCGACGCCGTTCGGGCAGGCGAGCGCGTAGTCGTGCAGCGTCAGCACGACCGGAACGCCGCGGCCGAGCAGAACCGGCAGCACGGCGGGCGAGAGCGCGCGGGTCCATTGGTGCAGGTGCAGGAAATCCGGCGCGCGCGGCAGGCCGTCGAGCGCGGAAATCAGGCGCGCGGCCGCTGTGCCGTTCCAGATCCCCGAGGCGGCGCCGCGCCAGGCCGGCAGCGACCACACGTCCGACAGGCCGAGGTCGAGCCGCCGCAGGCGCGGATGGTCGAGCAGCGGATCGACGGGGCCGCTGATCGCCTGGATGTAGGTCACCTCCGCGCCGGCCTCGGCCAGGGCGCGGGCGGATTCCACGGCGACCTTCTCCGCGCCGCCGCTGGCGGCCGCGAATTCGGCGAGAATCACCACGTGCATCGCGCCGTCCCGTCCCGAGACGGGCGCGTCGTCGCGCGGAATGATCCGGTTCTCGGACAAGGACGGCGCTCCGCAGGTGAGGCCGCGACGGCGCGGCGAACGTCCACCCGCAAGGTTTACGGGCGATCAACTGCCGGCTGGTAAACGGAGGGCGGATCGTTCGCGGATCGTGGCGAGAGCGGGGTGCCGCCTCTTGCGACGACGCGCGGGGAAGGGTCGGGAGCCGCCGTGCACGTCGTCCTCATTCTCGACCATGCTCACATCAACGGCGGCCAGGCCAAGGTCGCCCTCGATTCGGCCGTGGGCCTGTGCCGGCGCGGCCATCGGGTCACGGTCTTCGCCGCGGTCGGCCCGGTCGATCCCCGGCTGGCCGAGAGCGGAGCAAGGGTGATCTGCCTCGGGCAGGACGACATCACCTCCACCAAGAACAAGCTCGTCTTCGCCGCCCAGGCGATCTGGAACCCCCGCGCGTCTGCCCGCCTCGCCGCGGAACTGAGGCTGTGCGATCCCCGCGACACGCTGGTCCATGTCCACGCCTTCGCCAAGGCGCTCTCGCCCTCGATCGGGACGGCGATCCGGCGCTCGGGGCTCCCGTGCCTCTACACGATGCACGAGTTCTTCCTCGTCTGCCCCAACGGCGGCTTCTACGAATATCCAGCCGACCGGATCTGCCACCGCACCCCGATGTCGGCGGCCTGCCTCACCACGAATTGCGACGCGCGTTCCTATCCGCGCAAGCTCCTGCGGGTGGTGCGCCATCTCGGCCTGGAGCACATTGCCGGGCTGCCCGGCCTGTTTCGCCACGTGGTCACGATCAGCGCGCTGCAGGAGCGGGTGATCGCGCCGCTGCTGCCGCCTCGCACGGTGTTCCACCGGATCGACAACCCGATCTCGGTCGAGCGGCAGCCGCCCGCGCGCGAGGGGCGCGGTGATTTTCTGTTCGTCGGCCGCATCTCGACGGAGAAGGGCGCGCCGATCTTCGCCGAGGCGGCGCGGCGGGCCGGCCTCCGCCCGGTCTTCGTCGGCGACGGTCCGAGCGCGGCGGACTTGAGCGCGCGCTATCCCGAGGCGGTGATGCTCGGCTGGAAGAGCGCGCCCGAGGTGCAGGCCCTGATGCGGCGGGCGCGGGCGCTGGTCTTCCCGAGCATCTGGTACGAGGGCCAGCCGCTCACCGTTTACGAGGCGCTCGCCTGCGGCTGCCCGGTCATCGTCTCCGACGCCTGCGCCGGGCGCGAGGCGGTCGAGGACGGCGAGAACGGGTTCTGGTTCCGCTCGGGCGATCCCGGCGCGCTGGCCGCCCACCTGATCCGGATGTCGGACGACGCGCTGGCCGCCCGCATGGCCGAGCGCGCCTACGAGCGCTACTGGTCGGCCCCGCTCAGCGTCGATGCGCATCTCGACCGGCTGGAGCAGGTCTACGGCCTCGTGATGCGCGAGGCTCGGCCCGCTCCGCAACCGACGGGACGGCCTAGCCTGCGCGGCGCCGCACCCGCGGGATCTTGACCGCGGAACCCCCACCGAACGCGCGGTCGCACGAAACAGGAAGGCCGCGCTCGCGTTGGTCCGCATCAGAGCCGCTCCCGTCAGGCCGGGCGGCGCATGACCACAGACCGCGAGGTGACCGTGTCCGACAAGACCCAACCGACCGACGAGACCAAGTCCAAAGGCTTTCAGCAGGACGGCAAGGGCGACAAGTCGATCCCCGAGAACTCGAAGGACGAGAAGGACGAGCGCCTCGACGAGGCGCTGGAGGAGACCTTTCCGTCGAGCGCCCCGGTCTCCGTGAAGATCACGAAGTAGGAGACGGACGCCCCGCCGGCCGGCTCATGCCGCGAGATCGGGCTCGCGCCGCATCAGAGCGCGGGCCGCCGCCGCGGGGCTCGGCCTGCCGAACAGGTAGCCCTGCACTTCCGCGCATCCCTCTTCGCGCAGATGTCCGAACTGCGCCTCGGTCTCGACACCCTCGGCCACGGTGACGATGCCGAGGCTGGCACCGAGGCCGATCACCGCCCGCACGATCGCCGTCGAGTGCGGATCCTCGCCGAGCCGGCTCACGAAGGAGCGGTCGATCTTGATCTTGTCGAAGGGAAACCTTTGCAGGTAGCTCAGCGAGCAGTAGCCCGTTCCGAAGTCGTCCATCGCGATCCGCACGCCGAGATCCCGCAGGGCGTGCAGCGTCGCCACGTTGGCCTCGCTCGCGGCGAGAAGCACCGATTCGGTCACCTCCAGTTCGAGGCGGTGCGGAGCGAGCCCGGACAGCGCGAGCGCCTCGCGCACCGTCGCGACCAGACCGGGATCACGAAACTGCACCGGTGAGAGGTTCACCGCGACCCGCAGCGGATCCGCCCAGAGGCTGGCTTCGGCGCAGGCCTGCCGCAGCACCCAGGCGCCGATCGGCACGATCAGCCCCGTTTCCTCGGCGAGCGGCACGAATTCGGCCGGCGGGACCATGCCCTCGGCGGGATGGTGCCAGCGCAGCAGCGCCTCGAAACCCACGATCGTCCGCGCCCGGACATCGACGACCGGCTGATAGGCCAGGGCGAGATCGCCGCGGGCGAAGGCTTCGTGCAGGTCGGTCTCCCGACGCCGCCGGGAGCGGGCCCAACTGTCCATCGTCGCCTCGAAGCAGTGGGCGAGGCTGCCGCCCTCCGCCTTCGCCCGGTAGAGTGCGAGGTCGGCATTGCGCAGCAGAGTATCGGATTCCGTCCCATGCTCCGGCAGGCGGGCGATGCCGATGCTCACGCCGATCTGGCAGTCCCGGTCGCCGAGCCGAACGGGGCGGGCCAGCGCCTCGATGATCCGGCCTGTGATGGTCTCCACCGCTCCGGCGTCGGGGTTGCGCAGCAGGACGGCGAACTCGTCGCCGCCGAGGCGGGCAACCAGATCCTCCCGGCGCAGGCAGGCCGTGATCCGCTCCGCCACCTGCCGGAGCAGCGCGTCGCCCGCAGGATGGCCGAGGGTGTCGTTGACGAACTTGAACTTGTCGAGATCGAGGCACAGCAGCGCGGCCGTCGCCCCGGTGCGGGCATGCTCGGCGATGGCCTCGACGAGGCGGGCGGAGAACAGCACGCGGTTCGGAAGGCCCGTCAGCGCGTCGTGATGGGCCATGTGGGTGATGCGTGCCTCGGCGCGGCGCTGCTCGGTCACGTCGATGGCCGCCCCGAGCACGGCCGGGCGGCCCTCGAAGGCGAGGGAACGTTCGAACAAGGTGACCTCGATCACCGATCCGTCGGCCCGAAGGTGACGGTGCAGGCCGCCGTCGCGGGAGAAGCCGGAGAAGCCGGAATCCGACAGGTCGGGCAGGCCGCGGGCGAGGAAGGCCTCGCGGCTGTAGCCGTAATGGCTGACCGCGGCCTCGTTCACGGCGACGAAGCGGGCGGTTTCCCCATCGACGAGCCACATCGGCAGCGGATTGTTCTCGAACAGGAACCGGAACGAGGCCTCGCGCGCCTTGATGTCCCCGATATCGGTCATGGCCACGGCGATGAGGTCGCCGATAGCCCGCGCCTCGACCTTCAGGTGCAGCATCGTCCCGTCGGCCCGCGGGGAGGCGATCTCGAACACGGCCCGCTCGGTGCGCCCGAGAATGCCCGACAGGAGCCCCGTCACGCCGAGTCGCGGCGGGACGAGATCGCCGAGGCGCTGCCATTGCAGGCTCGCGACCGGCCGCCTGAAGATTTCGGCGGTGCCCTGGTTCGCGGCGACGATCTTGAAGTCGACGACCGAACCCTCGGCGTCGCGGATGGCGCCGACCGCCATCAGGCCCTGTCCGGTCGCGCCGAACATCGCCTGCACCAGTTCGGTGCGCACGCCCTCGCCGTCCACATGGATGAGGAGGAGGGGCATTCCGCCTCCCTTGGCGAGCGGAACGCCGAGGAGGCTCCAGGTGGTGACGATGCCGTCGGTGATGCGGTCGCAGCGCGCGCTCGCCGGCTCGCCGCTGCGCAGGGCCCTGACCGCGATCTCCTCGATCGGGCGGCGGATTTCGTCGGGCGTGCCGCTGAGGGGCCGGTCGTGGATCTCGTCCTCGAACCAGTCTCGAAATCCCGCGCCGCCCCACAGGATGCGCTCGGCCCGGCCGTCGCGGGTGGTGACGAGGGCGCAGCGGGCGCCCAGGCGGCCTAGGCGGCCGAGGACGACGTCGTCGTAGCTCGGCATCGCCCCGGGCCGGGTGCGGCAACTGCGCCAGTGCTGGATCAGCGCCGCGGCACGCGCCTCTGATGTCGGGATTGGCAAACGAAGGCCGTGCTCCGAGGGGATC
>JAGTAM010000686.1 GCA_023422485.1 Pseudomonadota bacterium
AACCATATACCCCGGCGAACCTCGGCCGTCACCTTCGAGGCGTGCGGGTTCGTGCGGGCGCTCCCGAACAACCCGGCGCGAGCCTCCCGCCCGGGCCGATCCGGCGAGGCCCGCACGGGCAGGGCGCCGGAGCCTGACCCTCGGGATCGGCATTGCGGCTCGGATCCGAGCCTCGCAGGGATCGGGCTGCGAGAGCAGGTTTTGCCGTCGATGCCTCTTTGGCGCATAAGATGTTTCACGAATTCGTCGAAACTGGGAAGCCTCTTCCGAGCAATCTTGGCTATAATCAAAGTATTCAAAATACGAACGAGGGTTGAAGGGGATGGTCGCTACGATCGACAGGCGCGGCTTCCTGCGAGGATCCGCGGTCTTCGCGGCCGGCGCCGCCGCCGGTTTCTCCTGTATCGAGATCGCCAGCGCCGCGCCGATCGCGGTGCCGACGGTCGATAAACTGTCCCTGCGCGTCCTGATCGATTCCGCTCACGACCAGTTCCTGAAGCCCGCGACCGTGCAGGGCGTGCTGCACCAGCCGCCGGGCAGCGGCCGCGGCGCCGATTACCGCCGGGTGCTGCACAATCAATGGGGCCTGTCCCTGTTCGCGGAATCCTGGCGGGCGGAGGAGGCGCGCACCATCCTGCTCGATTTCGGCTACAGCCCCGAGGCGCTCCTCAACAATATCGAGATCCTCAAAGTCGATCCGACCAAGGTCGATGCGCTGATCGTCAGCCACGGCCACCACGACCATTACGGCGGCCTGACCGGCTTCCTCGACAAGTACAGGAGCGCGCTCGCGCCCGACCTGAAGCTCTATGCCGGCGGCGAGGACAATTTCTGCCACCGCCTGAGCCCGGTCGGCACGACCGGGCAGTTCACCGATTTCGGCCAGCTCGACCGGCGCGAGCTGACGGCGCAGCGGATCACGACCGTGCTGTGCGAGACGCCGACGGTGGTCGCCGGCCACGCCTTCACCACGGGGCAGATCAAGCGCTCCTCCATCGAGCGCATCCTGCCCAACACCTTCGTCGAGCGGGGCATCAAGGACGGGCTCGGCTGCGATGCCAGCCACTACTCACCCGCCGAACTGCAGGGGAAGATCATCCCCGACGAGCATGTCCACGAGCACGCCACCTGCTTCAACGTTAAGGGCAAGGGCCTCGTGGTGATCTCGTCCTGCGGCCATGTCGGTATCGTCAACTCGGTGCGGCAGGCGCAGGAGGTCTCAGGGATCGAGCGCGTCCACGCCATCGTCGGCGGCTTCCATCTCGGCCCCGCGCCGAAGGAGTACCTGACCCAGGTCGTCGGCGAGATCCGCGCCCTCAAGCCCGATGTGGTGATCCCGATGCATTGCAGCGGCCTGAACTTCGCGCTCGAGGCGCAGGCGCAGATGCCGGAGAACGTCATCGTCCCGACGACCGGCAGCCGGCTCGTCTTCAGTGCGTAACCGGGCGCTCGCGGCCGTGCTGCTCGGCCTGCTCGGCTTGGCCGGGTCCGCGCGCGGCGAGACCCCGCCGCGCCGCTCGGCCGCCGAGCTGATGGATGTGCTGATGTGGAACCGCGAGCCGGTCGGCGGCCCGTTCGTGCTGACCGATCAGGCGGGACGGACCCGCACGGAGGCCGACTTTCGCGGCCGCCTCCTCCTCGTCACCTTCGGCTACACCGCCTGCCCGGACGTCTGCCCCACGGAGCTGATGGAGATCGGCCGGGCGCTCACGCTGCTCGGCCCGGACGCCGACGCCGTCCAGCCGATCTTCATCACGCTCGACCCCGAGCACGACACGGCCGCGCTGCTGGCGGAGTACCTGCCGAACTTCCATCCGCGTCTGGTCGGCCTGACGGGCAGCGAGGCGGCGGTCCGCCGCGCCGCCGACGCCTACAAGGTCTATTACGAGACGAGTCCGCGCCCCGAGGGCGGCCGGGCCGTCGAGCACTCCGCCTTCATCTATCTGATGGACCGCTCGGGGGCCTATCTCGGCTTCTTTCCGCCCGGCACCTCGGCCGAGCGGATGCTGACGATCCTGCGGCCGCACCTCGCCGCCCGGCCCGCGCCGGAATAGAGCACCCTCCCGAAAGGTGGCCGCCGGCTTTCGGACACAGACGATGCTCCAGGCGGCGCTACACCTCTTCCTCGTAGCGCACCGCCCGCTGGCGGCCTCCACCGCGCCGCGGCGCGCCCGAGGCGATGCCGGCGACGAGGTCGGCGATGTGGCGCAACGCGTCCGTTGGCAGCGCCCGCTCGCCGGTCTCGCCGCGCCCCTGCGGGGTGATCGCCTTGCCGAAGCCGAGCTTCAAGGCCTCCTTCAGACGGGCGGGCGCCTGGGACACCGGCCGCACCGCCCCCGACAGGCCGAGTTCGCCGAAATAGACCGAGTCGGAGGGAAGCGCCGCCCCCGAGAGCGAGGAGACGAGGGCGGCGGCGACCGCGAGATCGGCCGCGGGCTCGGAGATGCGCAGGCCCCCTGCCACGTTGAGGTAGACGTCGTGGCCCCCGAGGCGGATGCCGCCATGGGCCTCCAGCACCGCGAGCACCATCGACAGGCGGTTCGGGTCCCAGCCGACCACGGCCCGGCGCGGCATGCCGAGGGAGGAGGGGGCGACCAGCGCCTGGATCTCGACGAGCAGCGGCCGCGTGCCCTCCATCCCGGCGAAGACCGCCGTGCCCGGCGCGGCGTGGTCGCGGCCCGCCAGGAACAGGGCGGAGGGGTTGGGCACCTCGGCGAGTCCCGCATCGGTCATCTCGAACACGCCGATCTCGTCGGTCGGCCCGAAGCGGTTCTTCACCGCCCGCAGGATCCTGAAATGGTGGCCCTGGTCGCCCTCGAACGAGGCCACCGCATCGACCATGTGCTCGACCACGCGCGGCCCGGCGATCTGCCCGTCCTTGGGGACATGGCCGACGAGGATGACCGCCGTGCCCGTGGTCTTGGCGAAGCGGATCAGCGCCTGGGCCGAGGAGCGCACCTGGGT
>JAGTAM010000692.1 GCA_023422485.1 Pseudomonadota bacterium
CTACCGCCATCTCGTCGTCCCGGAAAAACTCAGCGTCTACGACAACTTCCTCGACGGGATCGCGGTCGATCCCCGCCTCTCCCCGGCCCATCGCCTGATCCGCGGCCTCCCGCGCCGCCGCTGGTTCTCGCGGCTGAAGGGCTGGCTGCGGGAATGGCCGACGACGCGCGTCCTGCGCCGGACTTGCATCGACCTCGTCGAGCCGATGCGGGCGGCGCGCGCGGGCGAGGATCTTTTCTACCGCACCGACAGCCACTGGACCTTTGCCGGCTGCCACCTCGCCTATCGCGCGATCTGCCGCACGCTGCGGGTCGAGCCCTGCCCGGATCTCGCCAGCCGCGGCTTCCACGAGACCGAAATCTCCGGCGACCTCGGCGGGCGCTTCGATCCGCCCCGGACCGAGCAGACCCGGATCCACACGATCCAGCGTGACGCGGTGCGCCGTTACGCCAGCCCGATCGTGGCGGCGCGGGAGGCGGCGGGCCGGGCCGACACGCTCCATGTCGGCTCGCACGTGATCTACGCCAATGCCGCGGCGCCCGACCCGCGCCGCCTCGTCCTGTTCGGCGATTCGTATTCGCACTTCGCGCCCTTGATGCTGACCATCATGCTGGCCGAGACGTTTTCCGAAGTGCATTTCGTCTGGAGCACCTCGGTCGATTGGGCCTATGTCGAGCGGGTCCGGCCCGACATCCTGCTGACCGAGATCGCCGAACGCTTCATGTTCCGCGTCCCCGACGACGACTTCGACCTGGAGGCCTACGCCGCGGAGCGGTTCGGAGCCGAACTCGCCGGGGGCGGCGAGGCGGCCTGAGGCGGCCCGTCCCTCAGAACAGCTCGATCTGCACGGCTGGCGCCCGCGCCGGAGCCGTCGGAGCCGCAGGCGCGCGTGCGGCCAGCGGCTCGGGCAGCGCGGCATCGTCGTTGCGCACGCTGTTGACGCGCTCGCTCACCGGATCGAGCCGCAGCCAATCGTCGGGGCAGGGTCGGCACAGGCGGGCCGCCTCGGGCGCATCGACCGCCGCGTCGAGCCATGCGCCGATCGCCTCAGGCGCCAGGATCGCCGGCATCCGCTCGTGGATGGCGCTGAGGGTCCCGTTGGCCGAGCAGGTGACGATCGCCGCGGTATCGACCTCCGAGCCGTCCGCGCCCATCCAGGGCTCCCACAGGCCGGCGAGCGCCATCGGCGCCCCGTCGGCCCGGCGCACGGCGAAGGGCATCTTCGTCGTACTCTTGCCGGATCCGTCGCGGCGCCATTCGTAGAAGCCGTCGGCGAGGAAGACGCAGCGGCGATGGCGCAGCGCCCCGCGAAAGGCGGGCTTCTCGGCGGCCGTCTCGATGCGGGCGTTGAACAGGGTGGGGAAGTCCGAGGGGTCCTTGAGCCAGCCCGGCCACAGGCCCCAGCGCATCAGCCGGAAGTGCCGCTCCCCCTGCTCCCGCACCACCACGGGCACCGGCTGGGTCGGGGCCACGTTGAAGCGGCCGGGGAAGTTCGGCTGTTCCGGGTAGCCGTAGAGGGCGCGGTAGACCTCCGGCGGCTGGCCGATGAAGAAGCGCCCGCACATGGACGTGATATGGGCGCGCGGCGGGGGGCGGAGCAAGCTGTGCGGGCGTCCGACTCACAGCAATGGCCGCACGCCAACCCATCGCCTCATCCTGAGGTGCGGCGCGAAGCGGAGGCTCCAAGGATCTTACAGATCCCGCGTGCTGTCCGGAGGATCCTTCGAGGCCGCTTCGCGGCACTTCAGGATGAGGAGGAGGGTTGGATCGAATGCGGCTCCCGTTTTGTCGCGCCTTCCATGTGCCGAACCGGTATCCACTTCCGCGCTCGAGCGCTCTACCTTGGCGACCATGACCACCCCCGCGACGGCGAACGCTTCCGAGCCCGTCCTGCAGGTGCGCGCCGTGCCGGGCATGGCCCGGTTCGACGCGGCCGAGTGGGACGCGCTCGCCACCTCCCCCGAGACGCTGGGCGCCGGCGACGAGACCTTCAACCCGTTCACCTCCCACGCCTTCCTCTCGGCGCTGGAAGAGGCGGGCTGCGTCTCCCGCCGCACCGGCTGGCTGCCGCTGCATGTCCGCGTCGAGCGCGAGGGCCGGCTCGTCGGCGCCGCGCCCTGCTACCTGAAATCCCACAGCCAGGGCGAATACGTGTTCGACCACGGCTGGGCCGACGCCTACGAGCGGGCCGGGGGCAGCTACTACCCCAAGCTCCAGGTGAGCGTGCCGTTCACCCCCGTGACCGGCCCCCGCTTCCTCGTCGCGCCCGGCGAAGATCCCGACGCGGCGGCCGCGGCCCTCGTCGCGGGCCTGCGCGCCCTGCGGGCCGAGACCGAGGCGTCCTCGATCCACGTCACCTTCATGCGCGAGCGGGAGGCCGAGCAGGCGGAAGCGCTCGGGATGCTGCCGCGCATGGACCAGCAATTCCACTGGCTGAACGAGGGCTATGCCGGCTTCGAGGATTTTCTCGGGGCGCTCGCCTCGCGCAAGCGCAAGGCGATCCGGCGCGAGCGCCGCGAGGCCCTGAGCCGGGGCATCACGGTCGAGCACAGGACCGGTGCCGACATCACGGAGGCCGACTGGGACGCCTTCTACGAATTCTACCAGGACACCGGCGCCCGCAAATGGGGCCGGCCCTACCTCAATCGAAAGTTCTTCTCGCTGATCGGCGAGCGGATGGCGGATCGCATCCTGCTGGTGATCGCCCGGAACGCCGGCCGGCCGATCGCGGGCGCGATCAACTTCATCGGCGACACGGCGCTCTACGGCCGCAACTGGGGTTGCATCGAGGATCACCCCTTCCTGCATTTCGAGGTCTGCTATTATCAGGCCATCGAGTTCGCGATCGCCCGCGGGCTGAAGCGGGTTGAGGCGGGCGCCCAGGGCGAGCACAAGCTTGCCCGCGGCTACCGCCCGGTGCCGATGTACTCGGCCCACGACATCGCCGACCCGGCGCTGGCCCGGGCCGTCGCCGACTATCTGAGACGGGAGCGCAGTCACGTGCGCGCGGCCATCGCCGAGTACGAGGCGATGTCGCCCTTCCGCCGCTGCGAGGACGCAAGCGAATGAGCATCATCGACCGCATCCGCACCTACGCCGACGAGCTGACCGCCCTGCGGCGGGACCTCCACGCCCATCCCGAGATCGGCTTCGAGGAGGTCCGCACCTCCGGCATCGTCGCCGAGCACCTTGAAAGGTTCGGCATCGAGGTCCACCGGGGCCTCGGCAAGACCGGCGTGGTCGGCGTGCTGCAGGGCCGGCCGGGCTCGCGCCGGATCGGGTTGCGCGCCGACATGGACGCCCTGCCGATCACCGAGGAGACCAACCTCCCCTACCGCTCCACCGTGCCGGGAAAGATGCATGCCTGCGGGCATGACGGGCACACCACCATGCTGATCGGCGCCGCCCGCTACCTCGCCGAGACGCGGGACTTCGACGGCACCGCCGTGTTCGTGTTCCAGCCGGCGGAGGAGGGTCTGGGCGGCGCCCGCGCCATGATCGCCGACGGGCTGTTCGAAAAGTTTCCGGTCGATGAGATCTACGCGATCCACAACGCGCCGCACGGGCCGCACGGCGTGCTGCAGGTGAAGCCGGGCCCGATCATGGCCGCGGCCGACTTCTTCGACATCCGTATCACCGGCCGCGGCGCGCACGCGGCGATGCCGCACCAGGGCATCGACCCGATCGTGATTGCCACGGGGCTGGCGCAGGCGATGCAGTCGATCGTCAGCCGCAACAGCAATCCGCTGAAATCGGCGGTGGTCTCGATCACCCAGATCCATGCGGGCGCGGCCTACAACGTCATCCCCGAGGGCGCGCATCTCGCCGGAACCGTGCGCACCTTCGACCCAGCGCTGCGCAAGCTGATCGCGAGCCGCATCCGCGAGCTGGCGGCGGGCTTCGCCGCGGCCTACGGCGCGACCATCGAGGTGGACCTGCGCGACGTCTTCTCGGTGCTCGACAACCATCCCGAACAGGCCGCGGCCGCCGCCGAAATCGCTTCGGAGCTGTTCGGTTCCGACAAGGTCGAGGCCAACACCGTGCCGCGCATGGGCAGCGAGGATTTCGCCGACATGGTCGCGGCGGTGCCCGGCGCGTATGCCTGGCTCGGCGCCACGCCGGGGCCGGGCCTGCACAATGCGAGCTTCGACTTCGACGACAGCCTGATCCCGCTCGGCGCGGCCTACCTCGCGCGGATGGTGGAGCGGCGCACGGCGGCGTGACGGACGCGAGCCTTCTTTTTCCGTCTGCGGGGAGAGGGGACTTGCGACGGCATCGGGATTCGACCGCAAGGGACGGGATGCGTGCGCCGCACGGATCCGTCAGGATCGCGCATCCCCGTTCCCTCGGAGGAGCTCATGCTCGCCGAACCCGACACCGCCTCGTTTGAAATCGCGCCGCTCACCGAGGCCCAAATGCGTGCCGCGGTCGCGGCGCGCGATACCGGCTTCAACGGGCGCTTCGTCTACGCGGTGCGCTCCACCGGCGTCTATTGCCGGCCGGGCTGCCCGTCGCGGGCGGCGCGGCCGGAAAACCTTTCCTTCCATGCCAGCCCGGCGGAGGCGCGGGCGGCGGGCTTCCGGCCCTGCCGCCGCTGCCGGCCGGACGAGCCGGCCCCGTCCGAGCGGCAGTCGGAAAGAATCACCCGTGCCTGCCGGCTGATCGAGGCGGCGGAGACGCCGCCTTCCCTCGACGCGCTCGCTCAAGCGTCGGGCTTGAGCCCGTTCCACTTCCACCGCGTTTTCAAGGCTGTGACCGGGGTGACGCCCAAAACCTACGCGCAGGCGCACCGCGCCGCCCGCGCCGCCGACAGCTTGGCGGAGGGCAGGAGCGTGACCGAGAGCGTCTACGCGGCAGGCTACGGTGCCCCGAGCCGGTTCTACGCGGACGGAGCGGCGCGGCTCGGCATGAGCCCGTCGGCCTACCGCAAGGGCGGTGCGGGCGAGCGGATCGCCTTCGCGGTCGGCCCCTGCGCCCTGGGGCAGGTGCTGGTCGCCGCAACCGGGCGGGGGATCTGCGCGATCCTTCTCGGCGGCGACGAAGAGGCGCTCCGGCGCGATCTCGCAGCGCGCTTCCCCCACGCGGAGATCGCGCAGGGTGCGGCGGATTTCGCGGAGACGGTGGGCGCGGTCGTGCGCCGCGTCGAGACGCCGGGCGCCGCCTTCGACCTGCCGCTC
>JAGTAM010000535.1 GCA_023422485.1 Pseudomonadota bacterium
CAGCCCGATATCGGCCCGACCGGCCCGCGCACGCCCTATCCGGTCGATGATCCGGGCGTCGACGAGCCGCGCGGCCCAGGGTCCGAACCGGACTACCTGCCCGGTGGACCGACGGATCCGGGCATCCGACTCTGATCCGATAACGGATGCAATCTACGCCGCGCCCCATTCACGGACTGGGGCGCGGATAACTTACGTTACATTTGCGCCACGACATCCTGATCCAGCGGGATTTTTCCGCCATCAGGCATTATACACGCTTGTGTTGAGACGTGGCTGCCTCGACAACCTCCCCTACCGCACGCAGAGGCGGCTGGGGGATATGGCGTCATGGTCAAGCAGGGTCTGGTCGCCGCGCTCGTCGCGGTGAGCGTTGCCGCGTGTGGAAGCGTCACGCGCGGCACCAGCGAGTTGGTCGCGTTCACCTCCGAACCGCCCGGCGCCGCCATCGCGACCACGACGAACCGGTTCTGCCCGGCCACGCCCTGCTCGCTCGATGTGCCGCGCTCGGAAGAGTTCGACGTCACCTTCACAAAGTCAGGCTTCCGCCCGCAGACGGTGCCGGTGCGCACCGAGGTGGTCGGCACAGGCGCCGCCGGCTTTGCCGGCAACGTCCTGGCGGGCGGTGTGATCGGGATGGGTGTCGATGCCTATACCGGCGCAGCCATGGATCACACGCCCAATCCCGTCGCCGTCACCCTGGTCCCGGATGCCCTGCCGAGCGCGGAGCGCACGCGTCGTCGCCGGGGCAAACCGGAAGTCTGATCGAAGACCGCTCGATCGGAGGGGCCTCAATGGCCGCCATGCGAGGTCCTGACGTCCCGCGGCGCGGCGAGAATCTCGCTGAGGCTGGCGGCCACGTGGCGGGCCTCCTCATCGGTCAGGCGGAGCTGGAACGGCGGCAGCGCGCCGGCCTGCAGCGCCACCACCGCCTGCCCCTGCTCGTCGGTGCCGACCTCGATGGCCGAGGAGGTCACGTCGAGCATCGCGACTTCCTCGTCGCCGTTCTCATCGGGCAGGTCGACCTCGCCGTCATCGTCGATGGCGGTGAGGAGCTGGCCGACGGCGCGCACCAGGGCGCGGGCGGCGCGGGCGTCCATCACCACCGCCGTCGATTGGTCGTCCTTCTGGAACGAGAGCTGGATGTTCGCGCCTTCGAGGGAAACCGAGATGCCCGCCATGAACCGCCTGACCGAACTGCCTTGAGGGCGGTCCCGTAACCGCCTGGATTGACGTTCATATATGCATCGGCCCCGCGCTTTGTCACAGGGTGACTGAGGCGGTACTCCGGGGCCGGATCAAAGGGGCGGCGCGGGGCCCTGCCCCCTTGGCCGCTCATTCTGCCTTGTTAAGGCCGCATCGGCGGCCTACATACAGTTCTGACGGGCGCGGCGAGGCGAAAGGCTTCGATTGATCCGCACACCGCCCGTCATCCCGCAAAATCGGCGGACGATGCCACGTGCTCGCTTCGAGCAGATGCTTGCGCTTGGCATGTGAAGAACGAAGGAACTATTCGTGGATACTGGCACTGTTAAGTGGTTCAACGAGACCAAGGGCTACGGCTTCATTCAGCCGGATAACGGCGGCAAGGACGTGTGCGTCCACATCTCCGCCGTCGAGCGCGCCGGCCTGCGCAACCTCGTCGAGGGCCAGAAGATTTCCTACGAGGTTCTGACCGACAAGCGCAGCGGCAAGGACGCGGCCGGCAACCTTCAGGCGGTCTAATCCGCCTTGGGGCCGGCCCAGAGCCGGCCCGACCGCGCCATCCGAGCGACGAAACGGCCTTCACGGGCCACGGCCCCCCGGGAACGCGTGTCCCAGGGGTGCCTCACGGCGGGCGCCGCCGATATGCGAAACGACCAAACCTAAAACAACCAGAAACGACGCCGGCCACGCCGAAACGAAGGCGCGGGATCCGGCGAGAAAGAAAAAGCAATGACAATCGAGTTCCGGCGCCACGTGGGCGCCATTTCGCCGGTGACCAACACGGCGACCTTCCGGGTGGGCAGCTTGGTCGATACGCACGCGCGCAACGCGCAGTCCGACCTCAGCCACCTCATCGACGCTTCCTACGAATATCACTCCCCGCGCGAACTGCGCTGGCACCTCGCCGACCGGCTCGGGATCACCCCGGCCGCCGTGCGATTGAAGGAAGCGGCCTGATCGTCTCGGCCTCGCCCCCTCCGGAGCGGGGCCATCCAGGCTGTCGCCGAGACACGCGGCCGCCTCGACAATTCTGTCAAATCAAACCCAGTGCGGCCAGTTCGCGACGCAGGGTCTCCGGCATCTCGGCGACCTCACCGGCGCTGGCCCGGTCGAGGTCGGCCGGCGCATCGCGGGCCTCCAGATAGCGCCAGCCCTGGAACGGGCGGCAGGGACGCGGCGAGACCGGCATCACCACCGGATCGAGAACGAGACGGCACCGGTCGATCCCGTCGCTGCCCCTGACCGGCTCGATGGCGCGGATCGCCTGCCGACAGGTCAGCGTCCCCTTCATCACCCAGTAGATCGAGCCGCCGCCGGCAATGGCCTGCGCCCGTTTCGGGAACATGCGGGTGACGTGCGCCGTCACCGGCTCCTGACCGAGGCGCAGAGCCTCGGCCCGGTTATGGGCGATCCGTGCCTCCAGTTCATCGATGGAAGCGGGACCGACGCAAAGCTTCAGAAGATGCAGGGCCATGATGCCGGCCCGTATAACCCCAATCGGCGACGATGACGCGCACGGCGGCGGACATCCGCCGCACGCCCTAGGGAACTCCACCCATCGGCCCGTGGCATCGGCTTGGCTGGAGCCGTCGGCCCGGAACGGGGCCGCGGGCTCTCGGCTCGACCGCTGGGCCCGCCGCGCCGTCAGGCGAACAGCGCGATCTTCTCCTCGATGCTCAGCGTATCGAGATCGGGAAAGGCGAAGGCGAGATCGTCCTCGTCCCCCGACGCGATGGCTGCCACGACCAGGGGCTGAGCCACCGGCCTGATCGTTTCAGGCTCGGCCTGAGCGGTCGGATCCGCCGGCGCGTCAGCCTCGCTCGTCGAGTCCACCTCTCCTTGCGCGAATGCCTCGGCGGCGTCTTCCGACCTTCCGGCCTCCAGCGCGAGATCGAGCGTGCTCTCGGCTCCCTCCGCTTCGATCGCCTCCTCGGCCGGAGCCGTGTCGAGGATCACCAGGTCAGCTTCCAACACCGGTTCGGCCGTAGCATCGACACTCAACGTCTTCAAAGCCGCGAGGTCGGCCGAGATCTCCTCGGCCAGCAGCATCGCGGGAGAGGCCGGCTCGACCGGCGTTTGCGCGGCCGGCTCCTCTTCGTCGAAAAGCCCCTCTTCGCGCAGCGGCAGGGCCTCCTGCGGAGCAGTCTCCGGCAGAAAGGCGAGGTCGTTGTCGAGAACCACGACCGGCAGCGGCGGCCGGGTTGCCCGAGGCGGCTCGGGCGCCGCCTCCATGTCGAGGAAGCGGTCGACGTCGCTCTGGTCGAGGGCGGCCACTTCCTCCGCAGGCGCGTGAGGATCGAGAGTGGGCACCGCGTCGTCGGGATTGCCCCAGATCCCGATCATCGATGCGATGCGGCTCTCCAGATAGCGCAGGGTGTGAACCACGCGGCTGGTGCGCTGCGCCGTGAGATCCTGGAACGAACAGGCGGTATAGATCTGCGTGGCGTGCCGATCGAGGGCGTCACAGAGCTCGGAATCGACTCCCGTCTCGCGCAGCGTCCAGGCGGCTTCCTGCACCTCTTCCGCGGCGCTCAGAATGTCGGAGGTCGCCCGCTCGGTGGCGCGCACGATCGCGTCGAGGGCCTCCGACGCCACGGTCAAGCGACTCTCGCCTTGCTCGGCCGTCGAGAGGGCAGCCACCTCCGCGCGGGTACGGGCGATGGCGTCGGCCATCTCTATCAGGTCGCCGCGGAAGCGCCCGACGTCGTCCTGCCGGTCCGTCGTCGTGACGACATTCTCGATGCGCCGGATCGCGTCCAGCAGCACCTCGGTGTCGGCGTTGCGGTTGCGGCGGGCATATTCGGTGAGAAACCACCGGCCGCGCTCGGTCTCCCGGACAGCGTCCTCGATGGCATCGTATTGCGACGCGTCCAGCGGCGTCAGGGAACGGGAACTCGACATCACACCCCGCACAGACTCGGCTCCGCCGTAAGGCGTGCCGCGACCATTGACGGTCGATGCAAGATTGACAGGAGCGCTTTAACGGCGGCTTACGCTTTCACGCGCTTCGCCCCGCCGCGCGACGTTTTCTGCCGATCAAAAGGGGCGGCCCGCCTCGCCGCGATCCCGTGACACGCACAGTTCCGACCGGTGAGCCGGATCCCGTCCGGCTCGGCCTCCTCTACGCCGTCGTCTTCGTCGAGATCGGCATCGCCATGCCGTTCATGCCCGTCTGGCTCGGCGCACTCGGGCTTGATGCCGGGCTGATCGGCCTGCTCCTCGCCCTTCCGATCGCCACCAAGGTCATCGCGACGCGCCCCTTGATGGGGCTGATCGACCGCGGTGTGCGCCCGCGCACCCTGCTCGCCGCCGGCAGCCTGACCCTGGCGGCGAGCTACGCTCTGATGCCTGCGGCGGCCGCCATCGCCGCGGCGCTGCTTGTCCCGCTGATCGTCGTGAATGCGGTGGCGCAGGCCCCGCTGGTGCCGAGCATCGACTACCTGACGCTCGCCGCCGCCCGCCGCTCGAGGCGGATCGACTACGCCCGGATTCGGCTCTGCGGCTCCGTCGCCTTCCTCGCCGCGAATCTCGCGGGCGGCGCGCTCCTCGGGGTGCTGGGTGATGCGGTGGCGGTGCCGCTGCTGCTGACCGGGCTTGCCCTGGTCGCGACTGTCGTCGCCGCCTCCGGCCCGGAGACTGGGCCGGCCGTCACGCGCTCCGCCGAGACAGGAGCCTCCCCACCCCTGCCGCGGGTGCTTCGGCTCTCCATCGCCGCGGCGGCGCTGATCCAGGCAAGCCATGCGGCAATCTACGCCTTCGGCAGCCTCGACTGGGCGCGCCACGGCGTGTCACCGCCGTGGATCGGAGCGCTCTGGGCGATCGGCGTCGCGGCCGAGATCGCGCTGTTTGCCCTGGTCGGGCTCTGGCCCGCACGCTGGCGCAGCCCGTTCCGCCTGCTCGGCCTCGGCGCGGGCGCCGCCCTGCTGCGGGCCGTCGGCCTCAGCCTCGCGGACGGCGACCTCGCCCTGCTGCTGCCGCTCCAGATGCTGCACGGCCTCACCTTCGGCGCGACCCATCTCGGCGTCATGGCGGCGGTCTCGGGCTTTGCGCCGGAGGGTGCCCGCGGCCGCGCGCAAGGGACGGTCGGCGCCTCGACCGCCCTCGTCTCGGCGGTGGCGACGCTGGCCTGCGGCGCGGTCTACCGCGCGTTCGGCGGTCCCTCGACCTTCCTGATGATGGCGCCGCTGGCGCTCGCCGGCCTCGTCCTCGTCGCGCTGGCGCAACGCATCCATGATCCCCGCCGATTTGGCGGTGGCTCATCCCATAAGGTATAGGCCCGATTTCGGGATTCCAAAGGGCTCATCCCCTTGGTGGGGTATCGGGGCGGCGCCCCGATCAGCGGCTTGACCCGCCGCAGCGTCGAAACCGACGGATCGGATTCGACGCATCTTGGTAAGGATTTCGTTTCAAGATTTTCGGAGCGGAAGCGGGAGCGGCGCGTGCGGATCGCAGACGGCTCAAGCATCTTGGAGACCGCGGGCGCCGACCTCGATGCGGGCAGCGGCCGGGGGAGCCTGCACGGCCGCTGGACCGCGGACCAGGGTCCGGCGGTCGAGAGTGCCTCGGCACGGATCGCCGCGCAGGGCCGGAGCCAGCCCGTGCTGGTGGATCTCAGCGGGCTGGCGCGCCTGGACACCCTCGGCGCCTGGGTGCTGGAGCGGACCCGCGCCGAAATCGAGGCGGCGGGCGGGCGGCTCGCCTATGCCGGCGCGCGGCCGGAGCACCGCATCCTGCTCGGCGAGATGGGCCTGCGCGAGCCCGAGCCGGTGCCGCGCGATACGCGCAATATCGGCCTGCGTTTCCTCGATTCCACCGGCCGTCGGGTGGCGCGGGGCGGCAACGAGATCCTGGCCGGCATCGCCTTCCTCGGCGAGGTGGTGGCCGCCGCCGGCCGAGTCGCGCGCCGGCCGCAGACCTTCCGCATGGCGGCGCTGGTCAACCAGCTCGAACAGGTGGCGCTGCGCGGCGTGCCGATCATCGTGCTGATCTCGTTCCTCGTCGGCGGCATCGTCGCGCAGCAGGGCATCTTCCAGCTCCAGCGCTTCGGGGCGCAGAGCTTCGTCGTGAACCTGATCGGCCTCCTGATCCTGCGCGAACTCGGGGTGCTGCTCACCTCGATCATGGTGGCGGGCCGCTCCGGCTCGGCGTTCACCGCCGAGATCGGCTCGATGCGGATGCGCGAGGAGGTCGATGCCCTTCGCGTCATGGGTCTCGACCCGATCGAGATCCTGATTCTGCCGCGCATCCTCGCCCTCGTGATCGGCCTGCCGATCCTGGCCTTCCTCGGCTCGCTCGCCGCGCTCGCCGGCGGCGGTCTCACCGCCGCGATCTACGGCGGCATGACCGTCGATGCCTTCCTCGCGCGGCTCCAGGCGGCGGTGTCGTTCCACCACTTCGCGGTCGGGCTGATCAAGGCGCCGTTCATGGCGCTGACGATCGGAATCATCGCGACGATCGAGGGTTTCGCGGTTCAAGGCTCGGCGGAATCGCTCGGGCGCCACGTCACCGCCTCAGTCGTCAAGTCAATCTTTATGGTGATCGTGCTGGATGGCCTGTTCGCGGTCTTCTTCGCCGCGATCGATTTCTAGCATCGTGCGGACGAACGACGGTCGGACAGCGCCCTTGGCCACCCCTCACCTTTCCTTGAACGGGCAGGAGCCCGGCCAAAGCGACGCGATCATTCGCGTGCGCGACCTCGTGGTCGGCTTCGGCCACCGCACGGTGATGAAGGGGCTCGACCTCGACATCCGCCGCGGCGAGATCTTGGGCTTTGTCGGCCCCTCGGGACAGGGCAAGTCGGTGCTCACCCGCACCATCCTCGGGCTGGTGCCGAAGCGCTCCGGCACGATCGAGATCTTCGGAGAGGACGTGGACGGGCTCACCGTCGCCCGGCGCCGCCAGTTGGAGCAGCGCTGGGGCGTGCTGTTCCAGCAGGGCGCGCTGTTCTCAGGGTTGACCGTCAAGCAGAACATCCAGATGCCGATGCGCGAGCATCTCAAGCTCTCCGAGCGCCTGCTCGACGAGTTCGCCCGCCTCAAGATCGAGATGGTCGGCCTCAAGCCGGATGCGGCCGACAAATACCCCTCGGAACTCTCCGGCGGCATGATCAAGCGTGCAGCGCTCGCCCGCTCGCTGGCGCTGGACCCCGAGATCCTGTTCCTCGACGAGCCGACCTCGGGCCTCGACCCCATCGGTGCGGGTGAGTTCGACGATCTCGTCTCGACCCTGAAGAGGACGCTCGGGCTCACCGTCTTCATGGTGACGCACGATCTCGACAGTCTCTACACCGCCTGCGACCGCATCGCGGCGCTCGGCGACGGCCGGATCATCGCGCAGGGCACGATCGAGGAGATGCTGGCGAGCGACCATCCCTGGCTGCGCTCCTACTTCCACGGCAAGCGGGCCCGCGCGCTCG
>JAGTAM010000020.1 GCA_023422485.1 Pseudomonadota bacterium
GCTAGGAACGGCACCAGCCACGCATCGAGATCCTGACCCAACGGTCTCTCGGCCATGTCCGTCTCCCGCAGTGCCACCGCAGGATCAGAACGCCCAACGCTCTTCAAAGTGCCCAGGTAGTGCTAGATCGCGGGAGGGCGAAGCCCGGCGAGAGCGCCGTGCCGTTGTTGACGGTGAGCGTCATGCCGCCGACCGCGTAGGCGCCCGAGACGAAGCCGCTGTTCGCCCGTGCGACCAGCCGGTTGAAACCCATGACCATCCCGCCATGCGTATGGCCGGAGAGCTGCAGGGCCACGCCAATCGCGGCCGCCTTGGCCGCGTCCCTGGGCTGATGGTCGGGGAGGAACATGGACCGTCCCGACGGGGCGAGGGCTGGGGCAACCGCTACGAGCGGGGACGGTTTCGGTGTGATGGATGCTGCGACGTTGCCGCGACCGGATAGGCTGCGGGCGCCATGGCCAGGATCGGCCGTCAGGTCTCGCTCCAGGTCGCCGAGGGTCCGGGATCGACTCGGAAAACAAAGTCGAGGAGGGCCGTGCACCTTCCGCGGTCGCCTGCTTCGCCTGCGGATTGAGACGTACCTCGCCTGTCAGCGCTCGATCGGTGAAGATGCTGTGCGAACCGTCCTCGAAAACCGCCAACGCCGTCCGCGTCGTCCCGACCGCCTCTTAGACGGCGGGGCAGTCCTGCATGGGTGAGTTGGAGCCGCTGGCCCGGTGTGCCGAAGTGAGTGGTGGGCGAGCGCGGCTACGCCAGCCACGGCTTCCGCGACCACATCTGGAAGGCAGGCGCCCGGCCCGCGATCCCGACCAAGCGCAACGAGGCCCCGGTCGCCTGCCCGAGTTGGGTCTGCAACAACCGCAACATCGTCGAGCGGCTCTGGGCGCACCTCAAGGAGTGGCGGGCCGTGGCCACACGCTACGAGAAGACCGCCGTCGGCTTCACGGGTGTCCTCTGCCTCGCCGCAACGCTTCAAGTGACGACACACTTCAACTTGGCGCTGAGGGTGCCTGAAGATTCTTGTATTGCTCGATTGCCGTTCGGGCGTTGAAAAACAGGTGGTCGGGGCCGAGTTCGTGGTCGAGGCCTGCACGACGCACCATGTCGAGCACGCCAGGATTGCAGTCCACGAGCCATAGGGTCACGCTCGTCCGCCGGGCCCCCTCCTGCAACATCTTCAGAGCCGAATACTCGATGTCGGGCACGCGGCTGAGGTCGAGGACGACGACGCGCGGCTTGTGCTCAGCGATCAGCGCCCGGATCCGCTCGCCGACGTTCTGCGCGTTCGCGAAGTAGAGACGCCCCTCGGGACGCAGAATGAGGAGGCCGTCGAAGGTCTCGTCGTCAGGGTGCTCCGCTGAAAGGGGGCGCAGGACGTCGGTACCGCGCTTGCGCCCGACGATGAAGACCGGAGGACGGGCGGTCTGTAGGGCGAGGCCGATGAGCGAGAGAACGATCGCGACGACGATGCCCTGGAGCGTCCCAAAGACGAGGACACCGATGGCTGCCACGATTGCCCAACGGAATTCCATACGGCGGACCCGGTAGATGGCCCGAAACTCTGCCGGCTGTATCAGGCTCGCCGAGTAGATGATCACCACTGCTGCGAGTGTCGCCTGCGGCAGGAAACCCAAAATCGGGGCAAGGAGCAGCATCGTGGCCAGCGATGCGGCGGCCGTCACCATTGAAGCCGTCTGCGTTCGGCCGCCGGCTGCCCGCACGACGCCGGTCTGCGAGGTCCCGCCGCCCGCCGGCATGGCCCCGAACAGGGCGCCGCCGAGGTTCGCCGCCCCGGTCGCGATCAGCTCGCGGTTGGCGTCGACCGGCGGATCGCCGGGCCGGACGAAAGCCCGGCCCGCGGCGATGCTTTCGGTGAAGCTCATCAAAGCGATACCGAGGGCGCCCGGCAGGAGCGTCTGGAGCAGGCTGGGATCCGGCAGGGTGAGCAAGGGGAGGCCTTGCGGGATGGCCCCGACAATCGGCACGCCGGCAGCGTCCAGGTTCAGTAGCCACGAGGCGAAGATGGCCACCGCCACCGCGCCGAGAGGCGCCGGCGAGTGCGGCTTGAATCGCTCTGTGATGATGAGCACGACCAGTGTCGCTCCCCCGACGGTTAGGGCTGGCAGGGAGGTCTCGGGCAGGTGCCGCACGAGGCTCGCCAAGTCTGCGAAGAAGGATTGCTTGGCCACGTGCAGCCCCAGAAGCTTGGGGGCTTGGTCCAGCAGGATGACGATCCCGATCCCGGCCTTGAATCCCGTCAATACCGGCACGGAGATGAAGCTTGCCACGAAGCCGAGCTTCATCAGCCTGGCCGCGATGAGAAGTAAGCCGACAAGGGCCGTCAGCGTTGCCGTTGCAGCGGCAAGCTTTGCCGGATCGCCATCGGCGGCAACGCTGCCGAGTTCAGCCCCCGTCAGGATCGCCAGGGTGGTCGTCGAACTGACGCTGAGGACGCGCGACGAGCCCAAAACTGCGTAGATGGCCGCCGGAACGAAGGCGGTGTAGAGGCCGACCGCCACCGGCAATCCGGCGACGGTGGCGAAGGCCATCGCCTTGGGCAGGATGACGGCGGCGGCCGTGAGGCCTGCCACGCCGTCGCGGCCGAGATCAGGCCGCGCCGTGTTCCAGTACGTCCGGATCGCTGAGCCGAAACCTCTCATCGAACCCCCCTTGCTTTCAGCGCAGGGAAACATCGACGGTAGCACTGTTTTTGTAGGAGTTGTTGGTCGGCGCCGCGATGACGCGACTCGGACGTCATCATGACTCCGTTCAAGCGCAAGGCAAAGGCAACGATATAGCCTCAATCCGCCGACATGACGGGTTCGGAACTGTACCGAGCGCGGACGGGCGAACTCCAGCACCTGCCATGCGCCGCCCGCTTGCTTTGCCCTGCATCCAAGAGGTCAAAATTTCATTCAATAATTGTGCTGCGAGCGGAAGCCAACTTCGCTGTACGTCCTCTCCGATCAAGCAATTTTTCTAGCACAGCGCTAACGGCCAGGGTGCATAAGCTGCAAGGACCTGCGCCATGAACATGATGATTGTGATTCCATGTGTTGTTGCGGCTTGCCTGACGTCAGCCGCGCAGGCGCAATCGTGGGGCTACGAGCGTGAGCCGGCTGCGCTTATTCATGGCAATTACTGCGGCATGGGCAACAACGCGCCGTTACCGCCCGTCGACGCACTCGACCTTGCCTGCGCCCGGCATGATGCCTGTACGCCGAGCGGGCGCATGCCCTCACGGGCTTGCAATCTGAGGCTACAGCGCGAGACCGAATTCATCTCGCGTGACCCGAGGCAGCCGGACGACCTGCGGGCGCTGGCGGGCTTTATCTCCGCTGGCGCCGCGCTGTTGCCGTTCGACATGAATGCACCCGTCATCGTCACGAGGGCGCCGATATCCCGGCAGGACGGGTGGTATCCCCTGGTGCGTATCGGCCCGCCTCCTACGCCCGCTAGATCTGTTCTACCTATCAGCGTTGAATGAAGCACAAATCCTGAGAATTTCAGGAAATTGATTTTGTGCCGGCTAATTCTCGCGACGAGATTATGAATCGGTCATTCGAGCCGCCATCAGATGCGCACGTTCTGGGCCTGGCTATTACGAGATACCCTCATGATTGCATGGCGCGCGGCATGGACCGTGCGGAAACACGCTGTCCTCTTCGATCAAGTCGAGATATCAGAATCTGACTTAGCTGCATCGCCTGCGCTGAGTCGGCGTCTCGATTGAGGTTGCCATGTCTTCTCTCGTGAATGTGGAACCGCTCGGCTTCTCCGGTTGGGTCGTAAAGGCTGATGCTCCCGGCGCGAACGGCAAGCCGTTTCCTGTCGCCTTTGGACGTCCGGGGATCGGGCCGGCGATCTACGCCATCCTTTCCGAACACGGTGCCGATCCGGACGAGCTCCTCGCCGAGCTAGGGCTCGATCCCCGACACCTCGACGGCGGCAAGCTCGCCTCCTATGCCGACCTCGGCCGTCTGATCGCACTGGGGGCCGAGCGCGCGAACTGTCCTCATCTTGGGCTTCTCGTCGGCCGACGGGCCACCCTGGCTTCGTTGGGGCGGCTCGGCCTGCTGATGCGTCACTCGAACACCGTCGGCGACGCCCTGCGGGTCCTCGAAGCGCATTCCGGCACCCAGAATTGGGGTGCGGTGGTTGGGCTTGGTAGCAACGATGGGGTCACCGTCCTCAGCTACGCCCCCTATGGCCCGGAGGCGGAGAACGCGGCGATCCATTCGGAGCGGGCGCTCGCGACGATGACCAACGTCATCCGGGCGCTCTGCGGCTTTGACTGGACTCCGGAGGAGGTTCTCCTGCCGCGGTCCAAGCCACGCGAGGCGTTGCCTTACGAGCGCTTCTTCCAGGCGCCCGTCCGGTTCGATCAGGAAATGGCTGCCTTGGTGTTCCCGGCCGAACTCCTCGACAAGCGTATCGACGGCGCTGACCCGGTCGTCCGCCGGTTGGCCGAGGGCCGCATCCGTCAGCTCGAGGCCAAACAATCGTCCAACTTGACGGAAGAGCTTCGTCGATACCTTCGGACACAGGTGACCCGGCAGCGCTGCAAGGCCGAGCGCGTCGCGCGCATGCGGCTGGTTCACCGCCGCACGCTGAGCCGACATCTGCGGGCCGAAGGCACAACCTTCAGACAGCTTTCCAACGAAGCTTTGTTCCGGGTGGCCAAGCAACTGCTCGTCGACACGAGCATGAGCCTGACGCAGATCTCGACCGCCTTGAACTTCTCCGAGCCTGCCGCCTTCACCCATGCCTTCCGGCGCTGGTCGGGAGTGGCGCCGAGCGTTTGGCGGCAGGCGAACCGACTCATGAAAAACAGCGAAGCAATCCAGGAAGAGCCCTATCCGATCGGGAGGAGGGACATGAGATGCGGCGATTCATCGGCACCGTCGCCTTTATCCTCATGACCATCGCAGGCGGAACGAGTGCACAGGAGGGACGCTCACCGGTTTTGGATCAAGCGGATTCCCGCATGCAACTCGCCGCGGCCTCGCTGATTCCGACACTGCGCGGCCGTTGGCTCTATGCCGATCGGAAGCTTGTCGTCGGATATGTGCGCGATGTCAGAGTATCGCAGGACGGCAACACGCTGATCGCAGTCGTCGCCCGACGACGGTGGCTCGGCGGTGGAGAGATCAGCATCCCGGTGCCGCTGCTGCATCAGCTCGAAAACGATCTCACCATCAGCGGCACCCGCCAGAGCATTCGGCAGATCCCCTCGCTTCAGCCGTGAGGAACGAGGTTCGGTCGTAGCCGGACCGCGAAAGCTGGCCGGGCTCGCGCCGTCGGCGACTGAACGGGCCAGCTTCCTCGATCACCGAGACGTCCGGAGGCCAGCGGACCGAACCTCTGCTGAGCTCCCTCGGACTCTCATCAGCATCGCGGCGCAAGCGATTTTGGCTGTGGTGCCGACCGCGTTGGCGAAGAACGGACGCTCAGACCACTCCGCTTTGCTGACTGACTGTCCCAGTCGATCAAGCGCAAAAGCCCGCCTTGTGCAAGACAGGTGCAAGAAACGATCGCAAGCTCGGCCGACCACGCGCCCCTTGGCAGACAATTCAGCACCTGCCTTTCAACAACTCCCAAGCGATATAAAAAACAACAGACCGACCGAAATTTCTGCGTTCTAACTCCGCTGTAGCAGTACTGATGGGCGAATGCGCGGTCCCTGAATAGGGAGGAGTGACCATGCGAGTCGCGATGTTCAGCGCGCAGAATTACGAGCGCGTAATTCTGAACGAGCTCAACACAAGTCACGGTCACGACCTCGTACATTTCGATGCGCTGCTTGAATCCGGAACCGCACCGCTTGCGGCAGGATTCCCCGCGGTCAGCGTCTTCGTAAACGACACGGTCGACCGCAGCGTTCTCAAACATCTTGCTCAAGGCGACACAAAGATCATTGCAACCCGATGCACGGGATTCAATCATATCGATCTTGAGGCCGCAGAGGAATTCGGGATAAAAGTCGTTCGTGTTAGTAATTATTCTCCCAATTCCGTAGCAGAATTTGCGGTTGGATTGCTATTGGCGTTGAACCGAAAAATTCATCGGGCTTATAACAGAACCCGGGAAAGCAACTTCAGACTTGATGGCCTGATGGGGTTCGACCTTGTCGGGCGTACCGTTGCGGTGATCGGTACCGGGAAGATCGGCACCATCTTCGGCCGGATCATGGTCGGTTTCGGGTGCGACGTGATCGGATTCGACGTGCATCGCTCACCCGAGTTCGAAAGGATTGGTGGTCGCTACGTCGATGCCGAGGGCGTCGAGACGGCGGACGTCATCTCGATGCACTGTCCCCTGACGCCCGAGACCTACCACATCGTCGGCAAGCGAACGCTGTCGCGTGTGAAGAACGGCGCGCTCCTGATCAACACGAGCCGAGGCGGATTGGTCGATACGGAGGCGGCGATCGACGCCCTGAAGTCCGGCCGGCTCGGAGGAATGGCACTGGATGTCTACGAACAGGAGGCGGATCTCTTCTACAAAGATCTATCGAGTTCCATCGTCTCGGACGATGTGCTGCAGCGCCTTATCTCGTTCCCGAACGTGATTGTAACGGGACATCAAGCGTTCTTTACCCGCGAGGCATTGGGAACGATCCTCGGGACAACTCTGGAGAGTATCTCGGATTTCGAAGCCGGGCGAACTTTGACGAACCAGATCAGCGCCAGCCGCTCGAACGGATGAATTATGCTGCGCCCGCGCTACATACCGCCGGAGGACATCTTTCCACCGAACCCGTGGGCGTTCGAAGCCATCCTCTACGATGCGAGACTTGCGCGGGAGCTGACCGGACAAGCGGAAACGATGTTCGCGTTGTCGAACGGATATCTGGGTATCCGCGGCGCCGTTGAGGAAGGCACGCCGGTCCGTGAAGCGGGCACCTATCTCAACGGCTTCTACGAACATCGGCCGATCTCCTACGGAGAGAGTGCTTATGGATTTCCCAGAATCGGCCAGAGTATCCTGAACTGTCCCAACGGCACTGTGCTGAAGCTGTTCGTCGATGACGAGCCGTTCGTCGTGCCTCGAGCCGAGATTCTGAACTACCGGCGCTCCTTGGATCTGAGAGCCGGCACCCTGAATCGAGACGTTCGCTGGGTGACACCCACGGGCAAGCGCCTGCATATGCGCACCGTTCGGCTGGTCTCGCTGGCGCATCGGCACCTTGCCGCGATCGAGTTCGAACTCACGGCGGAGGACGCGGACGTCGAAGTGGCCGTTTCGTCGGAACTCGAGAACTCCCGGCCGTTGAATGCCGACACGACGGACCCGCGGCTCGCCGAGGGTTTCGTCGGTCGCGTGCTTCATCCTACGGGGACACGTTCGGCAGGCCTGCGGGCGATGCTGAGTTACCGGACGGCAAGTTCCGGCATGAGCCTCGGCTGCGGCATGGATCACAGTGTCTCAACCGAATGCTCGGTGCTCACCGAACTGTCCTGTGACGACGATGTTGCCGTTGCCTTGTTCCGCTGCAAGCTTGAGAGAAACAAGCCGCTTCGCATCTGCAAGTATCTCAGTTATCACTATTCCGATATTTTAGATCAAGCCGAAATCCTGTTTCAAACTGCTTCAACCCTCGACCGCGCGATGAGGGACCGTTTCGAACAGATCCTCAAGCGGCAGAGAAGCGATGTCGGGCGGTTTTGGGATCGGGCCGACGTGACCGTGGAGAGTGAGAATCCGAGAACGCAACAGACGATCCGCTGGAACCTCTTCCAGCTGCTGCAAGCCTCGGAGCGGGCTGAGGGGCACGGGATCGGTGCTCGCGGCCTGACGGGCCGGACCTACGAAGGCCATTATTTCTGGGACACGGAAATCTACGTCTTACCGTTCATAATCTATACGAACCCTGCGATTGCCCGCAGCGTTCTCAAGTTCCGCTACGACATGCTCGATAAGGCGCGGGCTCGGGCTCGGGAACTGGGACACCGCGGGGCGACCTTCCCCTGGCGGACCATCAATGGTGAAGAAGCATCGGCCTATTACGCGGCGGGCACCGCGCAGTACCACATCAACGCCGATATCGCCTACGCACTGCGAAAATACGTCGAGGTTACCGGTGATCAGGAGTTTCTCTGGAATTGCGGTGCAGAGATCCTGATCGAGACCGCCCGCCTCTGGTTCGATCTGGGCTTCTTTTCCGACATCAAAGACGGTCGCTTCTGCATCAACGGTGTCACCGGACCTGATGAATACACGGCGCTCGTCAACAACAATTGCTTCACCAACCTGATGGCGCGGGAAAATCTGCGCTACGCTGTCGAAACCGTGCAAGCTCTCGAGCGCCTGCACCCCGATCTCTTCAACACGGTGGCCGCTCGGACGCACCTCGATCGGGCCGAACTCGCCCAGTGGAGCGAAGCGGCCGAACGGATGTATCTACCCTACGACGCACGCCTCAAGATCCATCCGCAGGACGACGACTTCCTTGACCTCGAACGCTGGGACTTCGCTTCGACGTCCGAGGACGACTATCCCCTTCTGCTTCACTACCATCCGCTCAATCTCTACAGATCCCAGGTCATCAAGCAGGCCGACACGGTCATGGCGATGTTCCTGCTTGGCAATCACTTCACGCAGGACGAGAAACGGCGGAACTTCGAATACTATGATCCGCTGACGACGCACGACTCATCCCTGTCCGTCTGCATCCAGAGCATCATCGCGAACGAGATCGGCTTCGAGCAGAAGGCGATCGAGTATTTCGACTTCGCCGCTGCGATGGATATGTCGGATATTGGCGGCAACATGATGCACGGCGCTCACATCGCCGCGATCGGCGGGACGTGGCTCGCCCTTGTCTACGGCTTTGCGGGACTGCGCGACAGCGACGGCCGGATCTCATTCGATCCGATCCTGCCGAAGGCATGGTCGGCTCTGAAGTTCGTTTTGACCGTGCGAGGCCAGACGCTTCGGATCGAGATCGACCACATGTCGGCGACCTACCGGCTTTTGAATGGCGAGCGGTTGGACTTCTCGCATGCGGGAGAAGCGTGCGTCCTATCCTCCGCCGAGCCGGTCCTGACATGCGCGGTCGGGCGGGGGCGGGCAGGCGCTGACCGCGCCGGCGGATCGGACTGAATCGGCGACGAGCTGAGCAACGAGAGCGATTGACCTGAACGTCGTCGGCACCGGAGTTCCTCCCAGTCGGACGGCCTGGCGGACGGAAGCGGGGATGACTTCCATGACGGCCTCAATAAGCGAGCTGTTAGGAACGCAGCCGATTCTCGCACTCTTCCTCGTCATCGGCCTCGGTTACGCTGTGGGACAGATCAGGATCCTGGATTTCTCGCTCGGTGTGGGTGCCGTGCTCTTCGTCGGCTTGTTCATCGGTGCAATCGCACCGAAGCTGCAAGTCGCCGGCCCACTCGGGCTCGTCGGGCTGATCATGTTCCTCTACGCGATCGGCATTCTCTACGGGCAACAATTCTTCGAAGGGCTCTCGGGGCCCGGGCGCAGCTACAATCTGCTCGCGGCGGGCGCGGTCATCGCCGGCCTGCTGGTGGCGCTCGGTCTTGGCACCGTCTTTCAGGTCGGTCTCGGCCACACGCTCGGGATCTTCGCCGGATCCATGGTCAGCACCGCGGCCTTACAGGCCGCGATCGACACGATCGGAAATCGGGATCCGTCCATTGGCTACTCAGTCACTTATCCGTTCGGGGTCATCGGTCCGATACTCTGCCTCTACTTCATGACGCGGCGCGTGAAGCCGGTCTTTCTGCCGAAGCCCGTCCGCTTCCACATCGGCGAGGTCACGGTCGAGCGACTGCCGTCCGGGGGGGCGACGCTCGGCGCGGTGATGGCGATACTTCCCGATGGTGTGCAGGTCGCGAGCGTGCGGCAGGAGCACCATAATCGGTTCCCGGACCCCGAACTGGAACTGCGTGCAGGCGACGCGCTTCTCATCGCGTCCGACCGTGCTGCGGCCGTCGACGAGGTCGCCAAGGCTCTCGGATATGTCGATCGAGGCCGGCTCGCCAAAGATCGCGGCGACATCTCCTACCAGCGCTTCTTCGTCTCAAAGGCGGCGCTGACCGGCGTGAAGCTCGCGGGGTTGCCCCTGCCGCCGAATATGCCGATCCGCATTCTACATGTGCGGCGCTACGATATGGACCTGTTAGCCTCGCCTGACCTGACGCTCGAACTCGGCGACCGAGTCGGCGTCCTCGTGGCACCTGACGCCGTGGAGGCAGCGCGCGCGCATTTTGGCGATACGCTCAAGGCGGCCGCAGACTTCAGCTACGTCTCGGTCGGCCTCGGAATGGTGCTCGGCGTTCTGCTCGGCCTGATTCCGATCCCGGTACCGGGTGTCGGGACCGTCGCGCTCGGTATCGGCGGCGGCCCGCTCATCGTGGCGCTGATCCTCGGCAGGCTTCGGCGCACCGGTTCGTTGAGCTGGGTCATGCCGCTGCCAGCCAATATCGTGCTGCGCAATCTCGGTCTGACACTGTTTCTGGCGACGGTCGGCATCAATTCAGGCCAAGCCTTCGTGACCACCGTCGCGCAGACCGGACCGTCAATGCTACTGATCGGTGTGGCGGTGCTTCTGACGACGGTGGCGATCGTGCTTCTCGTCGGCTTTTATGTTCTGAAAATTCCGTTCGACGATCTGCTCGGTGTCGCTTCCGGCGCCACGGGTAATCCGGCAATCCTGGCCTACTCAGCGCGCACTGCGCCGACCGATCGGCCGGATATCTGCTACGCCATGATCTTTCCCTCAATGACCATCGTGAAGGTCTTCAGCGTACAAATCATCGGGCAGCTTTTCTTCCGTCTCTGACCTGCGGTGGTGCGACGCAAACGGAAGGGTGGACGCGATAGGCTATGCGCCGTGATCCGCCACACCTTGCGAGGCCTACGACGAAAGATCGACACGCAGCGGCGAGCGAACACTCAGCGTTCGCGTGAGCCCTGCCAGGGTGATGTCCATTTCGTCGCCCTCGATCAGCGTCGCCTCCGCCTCGCCGCCGGCGACGGTGAGCCCCACGGACCGGCCGCGCCAGCGGACCTTGAATGAGAGGCGTTTCCACTTAGGCGGCAGCTTGGGATCGAGCTCCAGGGTCTCGCCCGCCAAGTTCAGTCCTGCGATGCCGAGGATCGCGGCTTGCCACAGCCCGCCGAGCCCGGCGATTCGAATGCCGCCGGCGCTGTTCGGATCCGGATCGAGATCGAGGGAGGCGGTCTCCCGCATGTAGCGGAGCGCCATGTCGGTGTCCCCGAGCCGGGCGGCCACACGCGCATGCATCGCGGCGCTCAACGAGCTGCCATGGGCGCAGCGCGGCTCGTAATGGCGAAAGTTGACCGTCGCCCCATTCTCGGGAAACGCCTCGGGCAGCAAGGCGATCAGCGCCACCACGTCGGCCTGCTTGATCACCTGCGAGCTCTGGGTCTGCTCACGACCGATCACCACGTCGATCGGGAGCGCATGGGTCGCATAGTCCCTCACATTCAACTGCTTCAATGCGTGAAAGCCGGCGAACTGCTCGTAGAGCCCGGTCGCGGGGTCGAGGCCGGTGACGATTCGCGCGATCGCGTCCCGCCAGTCGTCGAGCTCGCGCGTGTCGAGCGCGAGCCTGTCCTCGAGCGCGGCGGCGTGGTCGGGCCAGCGCACGCGCAGCAGGTCCAGCGCGTCCAGGGCACAGGCGATGTTCCAGCGCGCCATCACGTTGGTGAAGGCGTTGTCGTCGACGTCCTCGTGATACTCGTCCGGCCCGATGACGTGGCGGATGTGGCGCCGGCCATCCGGTTCGGCCACGGCTCGGGAGGCCCAAAACCGCGCGGTCTCGACGAGGATCTCGACCCCGGCATCGCGGAAGAAGGCGTCGTCCCCGGTGGCGCGCCAATACTGCCAGATCGCGTATGCGATATCGGCGCTGATATGCTGCTCCATCTTGCCGGTCAGGATCTCGACCGGCTGCCCGGCGGGGCCCAGAACCGTTTCCGGCGTAGTTTCCTCACCGGTGTCGGCCGACTCCCAAGGGTAGAGCGCCCCCCGGTAGCCGAAGAGTTCGGCCTTCGCACGAGCCGCCGGCAGCGTGTGGTACCGGTACATCAACAGCGCGCGCGCCGCTTCCGGCCAGACCGCGGTGTAGTACGGCAGGAGATAGGTCTCGGTGTCCCAGAAGACGTGCCCGAAATAGGCATCCCCGGTCAGGCCACGCGCACCGATCGACACCCGGTCGTCGTCAGGATTCGCGGCACTGGTCAGATGGTACACGGCAAAACGAAGAGCACGCTCCAAATCGTCGTCGCCGTCGATCTCGATCCCACTGTTGTTCCAGTGCGCGGTCCAGGCGGCCTCGTGCGCCCGCAGGGTCGCACGCCAGCCTAGGGCGGTGCCGCGTTCCAGCGCCGCCACGGCTCGCGGCGCCGGATCGTCGGTCGATCGGTCGGACCGCGTGACCGCAACGTGGCGGGCCAGTTCGACAACCTGGCCGGCCTTCGAGCGCCAGCACCAGATCCATCGCAGCGGGAACGGGCGCTCCGGACGGATCGACGTCCCTTCGAGGCGCAGTTCGGCAGCGCCGGCCATCGCCACGACCTTGCCTGTACCCTCCGTCCGCCAAGTCCCCAAGTCGTTCTCGAGATGGACCGGCTCCATACCGAGACCGACGAGATCGAAGCTCGCTTCGAGGCGGACGTCGATGCCATCCTGGTCCAGCACGATCCGCTGCAATTGCAGCCCGGCGGCGCGGTCTGCCAGCGACAGCAGGCGCAGTTCCTGGCCCGCCGCGGTGATGCCGGCCGGTGTTCGGTGCGTCCATTCGGAGAGCAGCACGCCGCGCCGCATGTCGAGCCGCCGCAGACCGCGAAGCATCTCGCCCTCGCGCGAGACAAGCGGCTCGCCATCGAGGACGAGGCGGACCCGCGACCAATCGGCGATGGGCACGAGCGCCGGTACGGGCGGTTCCGTATTCGGCATGTCGAACAGGCCGGCCACGTAGCAGCGCGGCCATGAGGCCCAACGGATATACCCGAGCCAGCTCACCCAGGTCGGTCCGCGGCTCGTCGAGCGCGCGGCGCGCATCCCGAGGAAACCGTTGCCGAGGGCAAACCGCGACTCGACGGCACTTTCCGTGAGCACGTTGTAGCCTTCATGCGCCAGAACCCAGCCGGGCTCGTCTGTCGGCTGAAGCAGATCAAGCATCTTCGACAGGCTCCTCGGCGGGCCGGCTGCGCAACATGCCCTCGGCCAGAGCGGCGACCTCGATCTGATCGAGGCTAGTGACGACAAGATCGGCACCGGCCTCGCGCAGCAGCGCCTCGTCGCCGAGGCGGGCGATCCCGAGCGCCGTCATCCCGCCAGCCCGCGCGGCCCGGATACCGGCCGGCGCGTCTTCCACCACCACGCACTGCGCCGGCGGCGTCCTCACGGCGTCGGCCGCGAGCAGAAAGAGCGCAGGGTCCGGCTTGCCCTTCGGCACCTCGCGGCCGCAGAGGTCGGCGTCGAACAGCGAGAGAAGCGTGCGCCCATCGGGCAGCGTCAGGCGGGCCAACATCGCGGCGGCGTTCTTCGACGAGGAAGCCAGTGCCAGCCGCAGCCCGGCCGCCTTCAGCGCAGCCGAGAACCGCATCGCGTCCGGAAAGACTTCGAAGCTGCCCTCGTCGATCAGCCGGTCGATGAGAGCCTGCTTCTTGTCCGCGTATTCTGCGATCCGGCCCTTGGCCTCCGCGCCGCCGAGCCGCTCGAGGGCCGCACGGGCGCCTTCGAGGCGAGGCCTTCCGGCAACGTTCGCCTGATAGAACGTCGTGGTGAATCCGGCCGGGTCGGCAAAACCGTCCAGTGCCTCGCGCCAGGCACGCTCATGGGGCGAATTCACCAGCACGCCGTCGACGTCGAAGATCGCGGCGAGCAGGGCCGGTCTCACCGCGCCCGACGCCAGTTGAGGCGCCCCTCACACATTGTCGCTCTCCGTCGAGTGAGCCGCGCGCGTCATCGGCATCGGGCTCCATGACCAGCCAGACACCTCAGGCATGTCATCGCCGTGCCGACGGATGTATTCTCGGTGATCGATCAGCTTGTCCCGGATCGCCTGCTTGGCGTAGGCCGCCCGAGCGGCCAGGCCCGGCACACGATCGATGACGTCGCTCACCAGATGGAAGCGGTCGATGTCGTTCATCACGCACATGTCGAAGGGCGTGCTCGTCGTGCCCTCCTCTTTGTAGCCGCGCACATGGAAGTTGCCGTGTCCGCGTCGGCGATAGATCAGCCGGTGAATGAGCCAGGGATATCCGTGAAAGGCAAAGACGACCGGCTTGTCTGTCGTGAACAGCGTGTCGAAGTCCTGATCCGAGAGACCGTGCGGATGTTCCGTATCGGGCTGCAGCTTCATCAGGTTCACGACGTTGACGACGCGCACCTTGAGATCCGGGGCGTAACGGCGAAGGAGATCGACGGCCGCGAGCGTCTCCATGGTCGGCACATCCCCGCAGCACCCCATCACGACGTCCGGCTCGCTGCCGTGGTCGTTGCTCGCCCAGGCCCAGATCCCGAGCCCAGCCGTACAGTGCTTGACCGCTTCGTCCATCGTGAGCCATTGCGGCGCCGGCTGTTTGCCCGCCACGACGACATTGACGTAATTCCGGCTTCGCAAGCAGTGATCGGTCACGGAGAGGAGACAATTGGCATCGGGCGGCAAGTAGACGCGCACGACATCCGCTTTCTTGTTTACGACATGATCGATGAAACCGGGATCCTGATGACTGAACCCGTTATGGTCCTGACGCCAGACGTGGCTCGACAGGAGGTAGTTCAGCGAACCGATCGGCCGCCGCCAAGGAATGTGGTTGCAAACCTTCAGCCATTTGGCGTGCTGATTGAACATCGAGTCGATGATGTGGATGAAGGCCTCGTAGCAGGAAAAGAAGCCGTGCCGGCCGGTCAGCAGGTATCCTTCGAGCCAGCCCTGGCACTGATGCTCGCTCAGCATCTCCATCACGCGGCCATCGGGCGCGAGGTGATCGTCCCACGGCAGGGTTTCGGCCACCCAGGCACGGTTGGTCACTTCGAGCGCGTCCTGCCAACGGTTCGAATTGTTCTCGTCCGGGCTGAATAGCCTGAAGTTCCGTGCCTCGGCGTTCAGTGCCAGGACGTCGCGCAAGAAGCCGCCCATCACACGCGTGGATTCCGCCATGGCGGCGCCGGGGGCGGCAACGGTGACGGCGTAGTCGTGGAAATCCGGCAGCCGAAGGTCACGCAACAGCGCGCCGCCGTTGGTGTGCGGGTTGGCGCTCATGCGGCGCTCGCCCTTCGGGGCGGTCTCGGCGATCTGCGGGCGCAGCCGACCGTCCTCGTCGAAAAGTTCGCCGGGCCGGTAGGAAAGCATCCAGTCTTCGAGGATCTGAACGTGGGCCGGATTGTCGTGCATCTCGCCCATCGGCACCTGATGCGAGCGCCAGTAATCCTCGGTGCGTCGGCCGTCGATTTCACTCGGGCAGGTCCACCCCTTGGGCGTGCGCAGAACGATCATCGGCCAGCGCGGCCTGCGCGAAAATCCATTGTCACGCGCGTCGGCCTTGATCCGACGGATGTCCCTCAGCACCGCATCCAGCGTCGAGGCCATGAGCTGGTGCATTTCAATCGGCTCGCGGCCTTCGACGAAGTAGGGCGTGTAGCCGTATCCGCGGAAGAGATGTTCGAGTTCCTCGTGGCTGATCCGAGCAAGGACGGTCGGGTTGGCGATCTTGTACCCGTTGAGGTGCAGGATCGGCAGAACCGTCCCGTCGGTCACCGGGCTCAAAAACTTGTTCGAGTGCCAGCTGGTCGCCAGGGGGCCGGTCTCGGCTTCACCGTCGCCGACGACGCAGGCGACGATGAGGTCGGGGTTGTCGAAGGCCGCCCCGTAGGCATGCGAGAGGGAGTAGCCCAGCTCACCGCCCTCATGCATGGAGCCCGGCGTTTCGGGCGCGACGTGGCTGGGAATCCCGCCGGGGAAGGAAAACTGCTGGAACAGGCGCCGCATGCCCTCGGCGTCGGCGGAGATGTGCGGGTAGACTTCGCTATAGGTTCCCTCGAGATAGGCGTTGGCGACCAAGCCTGGGCCGCCATGTCCCGGCCCGGTTATATAAATCATGTCAAGATCATGTTTTTTGATCAGGCGATTCAAATGAGCATAGACAAAATTGAGCCCTGGGGTCGTCCCCCAATGTCCCAGCAATCGGGGTTTGATGTGTTCCTTCCTGAGCTTTTCCCTCAAGAGAGGGTTGTCTTTCAAATAGATCTGGCCGACCGATAGGTAATTTGCGGCCCGCCAGTATGCGTCGATCAGGGCGAGCTCCGGCGCTTGCGCTGAGCGCCTGGGCTGCCGCCTTGTCCTCACGATACCGTCCATCTGACTGCCCAGGCATGCTGCCGCGTTCGAGGCGTCGCGTAACGATTCTGAGTTTTATCGGTCGAGAGTACACATTTTCAGTAAATATAATACAATCGACTCATTCGGGATTCATAATGCTGCACAATATTGAAATCTTTGTGCGGGCACAGGCCCGGGTGTAGAGGGATGACGTGTAGTCCTCGGCCATCGTCTCCGTTGCCGCATTAGCCGGCGGCCGCTGCGGCTCAAACGAGCCAGGCGGCGGCGAGAGCCGAGGATGCGATCGGGACCGTTCTCGTGAGGCCGTCTCCTTGTCGGAGGACACCATGCTGTGGAGTTGCATCCCGCCTGGGAATGAGCCCGAAGACCCGTCCCACCTTGCGTCGATCCATCCACGCCAGGCACGCTAACGCCGCGTTGCGCGCCTCGCTTGATCCAACAGGACAGGCACCACTCGAGATGCGGTGCCGTTCGAACATCACGCATGCGGTTTAAGCCGAGCGACAGGATTGCCGGCAAAACGATCCTCAACGTCGATATTCAACCCAGCCGGTGCGGCCAGCGTTCGATCTCTCGATGCTGGATCCGGTGAACGCGCCGGGGACCAGACCCAGTCAAGCGCGGTCGGAACCCGCATGACCGGCCCCTGTGGTCAGCGCGCGCAGAACGCTGCAGACATCGCGAGCCAGGATGCAAATTTCCAAGATCGGCGGTGAGGTCTCTATGATCTCAGCGCGGTAATCCTTCTTGGAGCGAGATGGCGTCATCGCCTATATCATGTGCCATAGGATCATTGCTTTATTGCTGCAAAGGCGTAGGTGTTAAGTGGCGTAAGGGCGCGAGCGCGTCGACTGCTGATGCATTCGGTCTGGGGGTTTTTCCTCTGATGTCGATCTCGGCATTGGTCACCGATAGTCCCTCGCAAGCAAAACGCGCTCGGATCAGTCGATCAGGCGCATCGCGGTGCCGGAGGAGTTCGCAATGAGAGTTGCGTGTTTCGCGGGGGCCACCATGATCGGCCTCGCCAGTTGGGCCGGAGGGCTGTCCGCACGAGCCGTCGACACGAGCCGATCAGGATACCAGGGTTCCTGGGTTTTGGATGGTCGTGACTGCGCAGACGTCTTCTCGTCCGGCGGCAAAGGAGCGACGTTCAAGAAGCCTGTCGATATCTTCGCGCCCGCCTTCGTGATTTCCGGCAAACGCCTGAGAACTCCGATGGCGTCCTGTCAGGTTAAGTCCTCTCGGCCGGGCAAGGACCGCCAGATTTTTGTGCTCGATTGTGCGAACAGCGTCGCCAGCAATGAGGTCAGGGTCCAACTGGCAACATCGCCCAACGGAACGCTGAAACGTTACTACAGTGATCAGGATCCGACAGGCGTCACCTACCGGCGCTGCTCGTGACAACCCGCCCGATGTGGACGGTACCCGATCTTCCTGAGCGCTGACGCATATGAGGGGCTCAGGCCGGGGCTGAGCCGGGCGCGTCAGTGGGATGGCCCAATCTCTGTTCCGCACGTGGTGGAGCGGAGGTGTGAGGTGACGATGCCCCTTCCCACGGGGTGACGTACCGGCCCGACCGCGGTCTCGCACGGACTTTGCCCAGCGTCCTCTTGGATCAAGTGAAGCTGCCAACTTCGGCCTAGAGCTGAACGAACTTGATGACGAAAACGAGCGGATCTCGAGGAGGACGATGCCTTCGGCATCCCTTCTGTTCCGCATCGATAGGTCGTTCTCCAACAGGGCGATGGAGATAATATCATGAAAGCTCTCCTGATCTCGTCCGCGGCCTTCGCGGCTCTGATCGTGACCAGCGTGGCGGCCGACGCGCGCGGCTTCCGCGGTGGTGGCGGTGGGTTCCGTGGCGGTGGCGGCTTCCATGGCGGCGGATTCAGGGGCGGCGGATTCCACGGCGTCCGGGCAGGCGGCTTCCGCGGCGGCTATCGCGGCGGCATGGCCGGCTATCGCGGCGGCTACGGACGGGTCGGCCGCTACGGATACGCGGGAGTCGGCCGTTACGGCTACGGATACCGTCCCGGTTACGGGCTCGCGGCGGCTGGAGTCGGCGCCGCAGCGGCCGCCGGCTACTACGGCTCGACTTATGGAGGATGTGGCCCGCACGCCTACTACGACAGTTACGCTGGCGGTTGCCGTCCCTACTGATGAGCGCTTCCGGAAGCCCACAGACGGGCTTTCCGGACTCTGCGTGGTTGGGCGAAGCGCGTCGAGACGGTGGAAGGTCTGAGAGGCGAGCACGGCGCAAACTTGCCGACGCTCGCGAAATGCCGATCCGGTGCAGACTTCGCGGTCGCATACGTCTCGATGACTTCGGATTGACCTACCGATACGCGCGTCGACCGACCCGAACGCTGCCGCTTGGGCGGATCGCATGTCTGGAGCTGGCTGCGCATGCCCGCATGGGGCGTCGGCATCCGACGCGGCATTGGCCGTGGCGTGCGGACCCGGCGGTCCTAAGCCGATTGTCGGCTCCGCATATCGGATCATCAATTCAGTTGAAGAACCACGTGAATTGCCTCGGCCTCACGTTTCATGCTGAGCGGCAACCCGCAGCGCGCGAAGAGTTTCAACATGCGCGCGTTATCGGACAGGACCTCCGCTACGAGTTCCGTCAATCCCCTTCGACGGGCGAGGCTGACGAGATGGTGCATCAGGATGCCGCCGACACCCTGACCCTGGCACGAGTCGATGACAGTGATTGCCACCTCGGCTTGGCCGGGCCGCGTCACGATATAGCGGGCGCCGCCTACGATGACGCGCTCGCCCTCATGCTCCGCGGTCGCCACCAGGGCTACGTGGCTCGTGAAATCGACGTCGAGAAAGAACGCGATCTCCTTGTCGGTGAAATGGTGCCTTTCGCCGAAGAAGCGGAGGTAGAGCGACCTTGCACTGGTATGATCGACGGCTGTCAGCAATCCGGCGCGGTCGTCGGGCTGCAGGGCGCGAATTTCCAGAATACCTCCGCCGCGCATACGCTCGATGACCGAATAGTGCGAGAGGTCATCCATGACAGTCAGCGTTCTTCGAACCGTTGAGTGCCGGATGCGGATGACAAGCATTTCCACCCAGCAGGGACTCTGGTTCTAGAGGCTGTTATGAACTGGCTGCGAGTAGAGCGGCCTTTTTGAGCATGATGCAGACGAAGGCGACGATGTGGAGGTCAGCCAGCGTGCTGGCATAGCGCTCGTAGTCTTTGACGAGCCGGCGGAA
>JAGTAM010000022.1 GCA_023422485.1 Pseudomonadota bacterium
GCTAGGAACGGCACCAGCCACGCATCGAGATCCTGACCCAACGGTCTCTCGGCCATGTCCGTCTCCCGCAGTGCCACCGCAGGATCAGAACGCCCAACGCTCTTCAAAGTGCCCAGGTAGTGCTAGAGCGGGATCGGGAAAGATTCCCTGAGGATGGCGGGACGCCGTCCCTGGCCTTTGCGACTAGGCCGGTCAGGATCAGGGGCTCCGTTCACCGGATTCGGAGCCCGCCGTCGATGCCCCTTCTCGCGACCCGTCGATCCGTCCTCGCCGCGGGCGCCTGCCTGCCGCTCCTGCGGATCGCCGAGGCCCGGGCGGCGCCCGGCTCGGCCGACCGCGTCGGCGCCTTCACCGTCACGCCGCTGCGCGACGGCCTCTTTCCGCTCCAGCCGAGCATGATCCCAGGCGCCGACAGCGCGGCCGGACGCGCCCTGCTCACGCAGGCCGGTCTTCCGCCGGGCGGTCCCTCGCCGGAGCCGGTCAACGCGTTCCTGATCCGGCGCGGCGCTCGCAACTGGCTGCTCGATGCCGGCTGCGGAACCGTGTTCGGCCCGGATTTCGGGCAAGTCACGGCGGCGCTCGCAGCGGAGGGCGTGACGCCCGATCAGATCGAAACGGTCTGGCTGACCCATCTCCATGCGGACCATGTCGGCGGCCTCCTCACGGCAGAGGGCCGCGCCCGCTTCACCGGGGCGGAACTGGTGGTGCAGGAGCGGGAGGCGGCCTTCTGGTCGGATGAAGGTGCGCGAGCCCGGGCGGGCGCCGCGATGGCGATCTTCTTCGACACCGCTCAGGCCGTCCTGGCAGCCTATGCCGGCCGGGTGCGCCGGGTCTCCGGTGGGACGGAACTCGCCCCCGGCGTCTCGTTCCTGCCGCTACCGGGGCACACGCCGGGACATGCCGGCGTGCTGATCGAGGACGGACCGGAGCGTCTGCTGATCTGGGGCGATATCCTGCATTCGCGCGTGCTGCAGATGCCGCATCCGGACTGGACCGTGATTTGGGACGCCGACCCGGCGGAGGCGATCGCCACCCGCCGACGCATCCTCGACCGCGCCGCCACAGAGGGGCTGGATGTCGCCGGGATGCATCTCGCGACCCGCGGCCGGATCACCCGCGACGGATCGGGTTACCTGTGGGAAGCCCGCGACCAAACCGGCTCCGGCGGCGCGTCTCGCTGACTTGCCGTAAGTTCCAATGAAAAGGGCCACCGCCTTTCGGCGATGGCCCTTTTCGTCTGTATCGAGGGGGCTCAGCGCGGCAGCACGGTCGCGCCCATCAGCGCCTCGTCGATCGAGCGGGCGGCCTGACGGCCCTCGCGGATCGCCCAGACCACCAGGGACTGGCCGCGGCGCATGTCGCCGGCGACGTAGATCTTCGGGTTCGAGGTCAGGTAGTCCTCGTCGTTGGCGATGACGTTGCTGCGCTTGTCCATCGCCACGCCCGACTCCTCGAGCAGGCCCTTGCGCACCGAGCCGGCGAAGCCGATCGCCATAAAGACGAGGTCGGCCGGCAGAACGAACTCGCTGCCCTCGATCGGCTGGCGCCGCTCGTCCACGCGGGCGCAGACCACGCCGGTGAGCTGGCCCTTGCGGTTGCCCTCCAGCCGCAGGGTCGCGGCCTGGAACTCGCGCTCGGCACCCTCCGCCTGGCTCGACGAGGTGCGCATCTTGGTCGGCCAGTAGGGCCACACCGTCAGCTTGTCCTCGCGCTCGGGCGGACGCGGCCGGATGTCGAGCTGCGTCACCGAGAGCGCGCCCTGGCGGAAGGCGGTGCCGACGCAGTCGGAGGCGGTGTCGCCGCCGCCGATGACGACGACGTTCTTGCCGGCGGCCAGGATCGGCAACTCTCCGTTGCCGGGCATCGGCTCGGCGCCGACGCGGCGGTTCGACTGCACGAGGTAGGGCATGGCGTAGTGAACGCCGTCGAGTTCCTGGCCCGGAAGCTGCGGGTTGCGCGGCTCCTCGGCGCCGCCGCAGAACAGCACGGCATCGAATTGGCTCGTCAGGTCCTCCAGCGGCACGTTCACGCCGATATTGGCCTTGTAGTGGAAGACGACGCCCTCGGCCTCCATCTGCTTCACGCGCCGGTCGATGTGGCGCTTCTCCATCTTGAAGTCGGGGATGCCGTAGCGGAGCAGGCCGCCGGCCTTGGGCTCGCGCTCGTAGACGTGGACATCATGGCCGACGCGGGCGAGTTGCTGCGCCGCGGCCATGCCGGCCGGGCCGGAGCCGATGACCGCCACGCGCTTGCCGGTGCGGGTCGCGGACGGCTCGGGCTTGACCCAGCCCATGTTCCAGGCGCGATCCGCGATCGCCTGCTCGATCGTCTTGATGGCGACCGGCTGGTTCTCAAGGTTGAGCGTGCAGGCTTCCTCGCAGGGCGCGGGGCAGATGCGGCCGGTGAACTCCGGAAAATTGTTGGTGGAGTGGAGGTTGCGCGCGGCCTCCTCCCAGTCCGACTGGTAGACGAGGTCGTTCCAGTCCGGGATCTGGTTGTGGACCGGGCAGCCGGTCGGCCCGTGGCAGAACGGGATGCCGCAATCCATGCAGCGCGCGGCCTGTTTCGACAGGTCGTGCTCGTCGAGCGGCAGCGTGAATTCGCGGAAGTGCCGAACGCGGTCGGCGGCGAGCTGATACTTCTGCTCCTGCCGGTCGTATTCGAGGAACCCTGTGACCTTGCCCATCGATCAACCCTTCGCAGGCGCGGATCCCTCGACCACGCGGCCTTGCCGTCTGTCCGTATCGCTGTAAGGCGGTCGGCGGCCAGAGCCGTCGACCGTATGGCGCGAAAGAACGCAGCCGTGTGACGTGTGGCTACTCCGCCGCCACCGGCATGCGCGCCATTTCCATCTCGCGCAGGGCCCGGCGGTACTCGACCGGCATCACCTTGACGAACTTGGTGCGGTAGCCCGCCCAATCGTCGAGGATCTGCTTGGCTTTGGGCGAACCCGTGTACTTCAGGTGGTTGGTGAGGAGCTGGCTGAGCCGCTCCTCGTCATGGCCCGACATGTCGGCGAGGATGTCGACCCGGCCCTTGGTTTCCAGGTCGCCGTCCTGGTGGAAGCGACGCATGATGTCGTCCTCTTCCTCCACCGGCTCCAGATCAACCATCGACAGGTTGCAGCGGTCGCGGAACGAACCATCCTCGTCGAGCACGTAGGCGATGCCGCCGGACATGCCCGCCGCGAAGTTGCGGCCCGTCACGCCGATGGAGACCACGACGCCGCCGGTCATGTACTCGCAGCCGTGGTCGCCCATGCCCTCGACCACGGTGATGGCGCCCGAGTTGCGCACCGCGAAGCGCTCGCCCGCGGCACCCCGGATGTAGCACTCGCCGGCGATCGCCCCGTAGAGCACGGTGTTGCCGGCCATGATCGTGCGGGCGGGGGGCGCCTTCAGCGCGTCGCTCGGACGGATGATCAGCTTGCCGCCCGACAGGCCCTTGCCGACATAGTCGTTGCCGTGGCCGGTCAGATCGAGGGTGACGCCGGCGGCGAGCCATGCGCCGAAGCTCTGGCCGGCGGTGCCGTTCAGCTTCACCACGATGGTGTCGTCGGGAAGACCGTCATGGCCATGGCGCTTGGCCACCGCGCCGGAGAGCATGGCGCCCGCCGCACGATCCGAGTTGCGGATCACGTCGGTGAGCACGACCGGCTCTCCGGTCTCGAGGGCTCGCTCGGCCCCCGCGATCAGGCGGCGGTCGAGTACCGTGTCGATCGGGTGGTGCTGCGTCTCGACATGCCGGATCGCCACCTCCGGACCCACATCGGGGCGGTGGAACAGCTTCGAGAAGTCGAGGCCGCGGGCCTTCCAGTGCTCGATCGCCTCGCGCTTGTCGAGGAGGTCGGAGCGGCCGATCAGGTCCTCCAGGCGCGTGAAGCCCATCGCCGCCATCAGCTCCCGCAGCTCTTCGGCCACGAAGAAGAAGTAGTTGATGACGTGCTCGGGCGTTCCCTTGAAGCGCTTCCTCAGCACCGGATCCTGGGTGGCGACGCCCACCGGGCAGGTGTTGAGATGGCACTTGCGCATCATGATGCAGCCCGCCGCGATCAGCGGCGCGGTCGAGAAGCCGATCTGGTCGGCGCCGAGCAGCACCGCGATCATCACGTCCTTGCCGGTGCGGATGCCGCCATCGGCCTGAAGCGCGACGCGGCCGCGCAGGCCGTTCATCACGAGGGTCTGCTGCGTCTCGGCCAGACCCGTCTCCCAGGGACCGCCCGCGTGCTTGATCGAGGTGAGCGGGGCCGCGCCCGTGCCGCCGTCGAAGCCGGAGATCGTGATGTGGTCGGCCCGCGCCTTGGCGACGCCCGCGGCGACCGTGCCGACGCCGACTTCGGAGACCAGCTTGACCGAGATGTCCGCCGCCGGGTTCACGTTCTTCAGGTCGAAGATCAGCTGGGCCAGATCCTCGATCGAGTAGATGTCGTGGTGCGGCGGCGGCGAGATCAGGCCGACGCCCGGCGTCGCGTAGCGGACCTTGGCGATCTTGGCGTCGACCTTGTGGCCGGGCAGCTGGCCGCCCTCGCCGGGCTTGGCGCCCTGCGCGACCTTGATCTGCACCATGTCGCCGTTGACGAGGTACTCGGTCGTGACGCCGAAGCGGCCCGAGGCGACCTGCTTGATGGCGGAGCGGCGCGAGCGCCCGTCCGGCCCGGTGACGAACCGGCGCGGCTCCTCGCCGCCCTCGCCCGAATTCGAGCGACCGCCGAACGAGTTCATCGCGATGGCGAGGGTCTCGTGCGCCTCCTTCGAGATCGAGCCGTAGGACATGGCGCCCGTGGCGAAGCGCTTGACGATCTCGGCGGCCGGCTCGACCGCCGAGATATCGACGGGCTCACGGCCGAGATCGGCCGCATTCTTGATCCGGAACAGGCCGCGCAGGGTCTTGAGGTGGTTCTCCTGCTCGTTCACCAGCCGGGCGTATTCGCGGTAGCGCTCGGCCGCGCCGAGGCGCACCGCGTGCTGCAGCGTGGCGACCGTATCCGGGGTCCAGGTGTGGGTCTCGCCGCGGAGCCGATAGGCGTACTCGCCGCCGACATCGAGCGCGTTGCGGTAGATCGGAGCGTCGCCGAAGGCGTCCTGGTGGCGCAGGGCCGTCTCCTGGGCGACCTCGGCCATGCCGATGCCCTCGACGGTCGTCGCCGTGCCGAAGAAGTCCTTGGCCACGAAGTCGGAATTCAGGCCGATCGCGTCGAAGATCTGCGCGCCGCAATAGGACTGGTAGGTCGAGATGCCCATCTTGGACATGACCTTGAGCAGGCCCTTATCGATCGACTTGATGTAGCGGTAGATGATCTCGTCGTCGGTCAGGTCCGGCGGGAACTCGTCCTTCATCGCGATCAGCGTCTCGAAGGCAAGGTACGGGTTCACGGCTTCCGCGCCGTAGCCCGCGAGGCAGGCGAAGTGATGCACCTCGCGCGGCTCGCCCGACTCGACCACGAGGCCGACCGAGGTGCGGAGCCCCTTGCGGATTAGGTAGTTGTGCACGGCCGCGGTGGCGAGCAGCGCCGGGATCGGGATGCGGTCCGGCCCCACCATCCGGTCGGACAGGATGATGATGTTGTAGCCGCCGCGCACCGCGACCTCGGCCCGGTCGCACAGGCGATCGAGCGCCCCCTCCATCGCCGCCGCGCCGGCCTCGGCCGCGTAGGTGATGTCGAGCGTCTTGGTGTCGAAGCGGTCCTCGAAATGCGAGATCGAGCGGATCTTCTCGAGGTCGCCGTTGGTCAGGATCGGCTGACGCACTTCCAGGCGCTTGCGCCGGGACGCACCTTCCATGTCGAGCAGGTTCGGGCGCGGGCCGATGAACGAGACGAGGCTCATCACGGCCTCCTCGCGGATCGGATCGATCGGCGGGTTGGTGACCTGCGCGAAGTTCTGCTTGAAGTAGGTATAGAGCAGCTTGGGCTTGTCGGAGAGCGCCGAGAGCGGCGTGTCCGAGCCCATGGAGCCGACCGCCTCCTGGCCGGTCACGGCCATGGGGGCCATGAGCAGCTTGAGGTCTTCCTGGGTGTAGCCGAAGGCCTGCTGGCGATCGAGCAGCGACACGTCCGTGCGCGAGGCGCGCGGCTGGATCGGGTGCAACTCCTCGAGCACGATCTGGGTGTTCTTGACCCACTCGGCGTAGGGATGCGCGGAGGCCAGCTCGCCCTTGATCTCCTCGTCGGAGACGATGCGGCCCTTCTCCAGATCGATCAGCAGCATCCGGCCCGGCTGCAGGCGCCAGGACTGGACGATCTTCTCGTCGGGAATCGGCAGCACGCCCATCTCGGAGGCGAGCACGACGAGGCCGTCATCGGTGACGATGTAGCGGGCCGGACGCAGACCGTTGCGGTCCAGCGTGGCGCCGATCTGCCGGCCGTCGGTGAAGGCGACCGCGGCCGGGCCGTCCCACGGCTCCATCAGGGCGGCGTGGTACTCGTAGAAGGCGCGCCGCTCCTCGCCCATCAGCGGGTTGCCGGCCCAGGCCTCGGGGATGAGCATCATCATCGCGTGGGCGAGCGAGTAGCCGCCCTGCACGAGGAATTCGAGCGCGTTGTCGAAGCAGGCGGTGTCCGACTGGCCCTCGTAGGAGATCGGCCAGAGCTTCGAGATGTCGTTGCCGAACAGCTCCGAATCGACGCTGGCCTGGCGCGCGGCCATCCAGTTCACGTTGCCGCGCAGCGTGTTGATCTCGCCGTTATGCGCGACCATCCGGTAGGGGTGCGACAGGCGCCAGGTCGGGAAGGTGTTGGTGGCGAAGCGCTGGTGAACGAGCGCCAGCGCAGAGACGAAGCGGGTGTCCTTCAGGTCGAGATAGTAGTGGCCGAGCTGGTGCACGAGCACCATGCCCTTGTAGACGATCGTCCGGCTCGACACCGAGACGGGGTAGAAGGTCTTCGCCCGCGCGTCGTCGAGGCCGTAGACTTGGTTCGAGATCACCTTGCGGGCGATGTAGACACGCCGCTCGAAGGCATCCTGGTCGGTGATGCTCGCGGGGCAGCCGATGAAGACCTGGCGATGGTGCGGCTCGGTCTCCCTCACGGCCTTGCCGAGATCGGTCGAGTCGACCGGCACGTCGCGCCAGCCGAGCAGCGGCAGGCCCTCGTCGCCCAGCGTCTTCTCGACGATCGCCTCGATGGCCGCCCGGGCCTCCGCTTCCTTCGGCAGGAAGAACTGGCCGATGGCGTACTGGCCGGCCGGCGGCAGCTCGAAGCCGAGGCGCGAGCATTCCTCCGAGAAGAAGCCGTGCGGGATCTGGGTGAGGATGCCGCAGCCGTCGCCCATGGTCGGGTCGGCACCGACCGCGCCGCGGTGGTCGATGTTCTCCAGGATCTTGAGACCCTGTTGGACGATGGTGTGGCTGCGCCGGTCGTGCATGTCCGCGACGAAGCCGACGCCGCAGGCATCGCGCTCGTGGGCCGGATCGTAGGCGCCCTGCGCCCGCGGCAGGGCCGGATCGCGCAGGATCAGCGGCGTGGCGCCGGCCCGCGACGGGGCGGCCTTCTCGCCGATCACGGCCGGCATCGACAGTTCAGACGGGATTTCACGCATCGTCCGCAGATCTCCGACCCTGCCCGCACGCGAGCATGTTTCATGCCCGAGCACCATCGGTGGTCGGGCCGGCGCCATCATTTTCAAGTCGGGTCTGGTGGGGTTCTTCCTGCCGGAACCGCCCGCCAACCCGCGGGCTGAAACCCCGGCCTGTTCAGCCGGCGCTCGCCCGGATCGCCTTGGCGACCACCGGTTTATCAGCTCGTTCGGACGTCACGTCGATCACGTGATGAATCCCCAAAGCTGGCCCGACGGCCAAGCACGACGAAAGGAAGCGCGACAAATGGGACAGTCTTGCTGTCCTATAGCGGGACGTTGCCAGATTTCATTCATTCCAGCAAGGGGCCGTCGGCCACCACCGCCAGCCTTTTGAACATGCCTTGACTTCGCGCAGCGCAGCCGAGGGTCGGCGCGGGGTTCGTTGGCGCGGCGTGCCCGGCCGCACGGCAACACCCCGATGCCCCTGGCAGGTTCCGGGCCGGTCCGCAATGTCGCCCCATTCAATCGTTTAGAAAACCTTGCCGGCACGGAGGGAATGCGGGGATCGCGTCTGCCGTGACGCCGGGGGACCCGCGGTCAACAGCGGGCTCCCGGGACCTTCCTCCTCAGTCCAGCTTGGTTCGAGAGGTCCTATGGCTTCGAGCCGTCATGTCTTCGGCCGTCTTGCCGTCGGTCATCTTGCCCTCCGTCATCGCGGGGGAGCGGCGCTGCGTCGCGGCCTCGGATACGGCCTGACCGCCCTGTTCCTGTCCGGGGCCGGGCTGCAGGCCGCTGCCGCCCAGGGCTTCTACCGCGAGGTCTACGGTCCACCGCGGGCTGTCTATTTCGAGGAGGACGGATTGCTGCCGCCGCGCGAGGTCGTCGACGATCTGCGCGACCGCGGCTTCACCGAGATCGCCCGTCCCCGCTACGACGGACGCCACTACCGCGTCGAGGCGACGAGTCCCCGCGGCCAGCGTCTGCGCCTCGTGGTCGATGCCCGCGAGGGCGATGTGATCGGGCGCGAGCCGCTCGGCGGCGTCTATTATCCCTCCGAGCGCGTCCGGCCGGCGACGCCCGGCTACGGCTGGACCGAGGACGACATGCGGCCGCGCCGTCCGATCCGCGAGGCGGAGCGCATCGTGCCGCCCGCCGACATCCCCTCGGTGCCGGGCTTACGCAACGCACCCCTGGGGAGCGAGCGGGGGGCGCCTCGCGAGGCCCGCATCGAACGCGTGCCGCCGACAGGCCGGCCCGAGGCCAATCCCCTCGGCGTCAATCCGGACGCGGTCGGCCGCTCCGAGACGCCGCGGCGCGCGGCTGCCCGCTCCGCGCCGACGCCCAAGCTTCCGTCCCAGGCCCGAATCGCCCCGACCGCTCCGGAGCCCTCCCTCGGTTCCAGCCCCGCCGGATCCTCCGCAATGACGCCGGCGGCCAAATCCGAGCCGGCGAAACCGGATGCGAAGGAGGCCAAGGCGGTCGAGCCGAAGGCCAATGCGACGCGGCCGGAGCCGGCCAAGGAATCCGTCAAGCCCGAGCCTGCCAAGGATGCGGCCGGTAGCGCCGCGAAGGAGCCCACCAAGACCGCCGAGTCCAAGCCAGCGCCGGCCGCGGGCAAGGGCTGGCAGGATCCGCCGGCCGACGGCCCGCGCAAGAACGTCCGGGTGATCGGCGGGGCGACGGTCGTTCCCGGCGGCACCGGCGAGGCCGGCGCCACCGACTGAGGCGGTATCGATGGCGGGGGCGATGGCTCAGCCGCCCTCCCCGGCCAGCACGAGCCGCTCGCGTCCCGAGAATACGGTGAGCGTGTCGGAGCGGGCGATGGCGCACAGCGTCATGTCGTGGCAGCGCGCCCGCTCGATGGCGAGTGAGGTCGGAGCGGAGATCGCCACCAGAACCGAGGCGCCGAGCGTCGCGGCCTTCTCCGCCATCTCGAAGGAGCAGCGGCTGGTGATGACGAGGAAGCCCTCGTCCGGCCGCACGCCCTCGCGCAGCAGTGCGCCGATGCACTTATCCAGAGCATTGTGGCGGCCGACATCCTCGCGCACCGCCAGCAGTGATCCGTCGAGCCTCGCCCACCCCGCGGCATGAACCGCGCGGGTCTCCCGGTTGAGGGTCTGGCGGTCGAAGAGGGCCGTCAGTGCCGCCTGGATCGCCGCCAGCGTCACCTGTGGACCTTTGCCGGAGCGCGTCCTGGCGGTCGGCAGGGCGGCGAGATCCTCGATGCCGCACACGCCGCAGCCGGTGCGTCCGCTGATCGCGCGCTTGCGGGCGAGGTGCTCGCGCAGCCGCCCCGGGGCGAGATCGACGAGAAGCCGCAAGCCGCCCTCGCCGGGCTCGACGGAGACGGCGCGGATCTCGTCGGGCGATTCGATCACGCCCTCGGTGAGGCTGAAGCCGTAGGCGAAATCTTCCAGATCGGCCGGCGTCAGCATCATCACCGCGTAGGGCACGGTGCCGTAGACGACGTTGACGGGCATCTCGACGGCGAGCGCCCGGGCGTCGGGCCGGGCCTCGGGCGCATCGTAGGCGACGACGAGGGTTCCGACCTTGATCGACGTCGGGGGACCGTCCCCGCGAAAGTCATCTTCAGGTTTCCGGCTGAAATCCTGCATCCGTATCCCCAGAGGCAGCCAAATTGCTCGTGGCGCAAGCCTGATCCCGCGTCCAAGCGACGCTTGGGCGTGCTGTTGCGGTTGCGGTTTTACGATCAGTATGGTTCTACGTCGCAACCGCCCATCCGGCAGCGACACGGTCCCGCCGGAACCGGCAAGGCCCGCGACAAGGTCGGGCAGTCCTCGGATTTGCGACGCTGGTCGGCAAATTCAAGGGCAAACAAACCATAGGCATCAGGGGAGCCAAGCGGGGATATGCGGACGACGCAGGCGCAACATTGGTCATCGTGGGGGCTCGCCGCATTCGGCGCCCTCCTCGGTTCGTCCTCCTCCGCTCTCGCGGCCGGTGTCGGCCAGCCCGAGCCGTGGCAGATGAGCCGTCAGGTCCCGGTCACGGCCGAGGCCGTCGATCTCCTCAACTTCGAGCACGGGCTGCACTGGCTCGCCTTCGCCATCTCGGTCTTCGTTCTCGCCCTCATTCTCTACTGCATCTTCAAGTTCAGTGAGAAGGCGAACCCCACGCCGTCGCGCACCACGCACAACACGGCGATCGAGGTGGCCTGGACCATCATCCCGGTCCTGATCCTCGTGGCGGTGGCGATCCCCTCGTTCCGCACCCTGCGCACGCAGCTCTCGGATCCGAAGGCCGACGTCGTCGTCAAGGTGGTCGGCCACGCGTGGTACTGGTCCTACGTCTACCCGGCCGAGGGCGACAAGGGCGGCTTCACCTTCGACGCCAACGTCGATGAGGAGCAGCAGCCGAAGCTTCTCGCCACCGACAACGACATGGTCGTTCCGGTCGGCAAGATCGTGAAGGTGCAGGTTACCTCCGAGGACGTGATCCACTCCTGGGCGATCCCCTCCTTCGGCGGCAAGATCGACGCGATCCCCGGCCGCCTGAACCAGTGGTGGTTCAAGGCCGACCGCGAGGGCACCTATTACGGCCAGTGCTCCGAGCTTTGCGGTGCCCGTCACGCCTACATGCCGATCACCGTGCGCGTGGTCAGCGAGCAGGCCTATGCCGAGTGGCTGACCGAGGCGAAGACCAAGTACGCCGCCATCGACAACGGCGCGCGCCTCGCGGACGCCCGCTGACGCTTCATCGGGCCGGGGCGCCCCTGTCCCGGCCGATCCTTCATTCGCCAGAGGCGACAGACATCTGATTAAGGCAAGGATCGATGGCCACCGCCACAGCACATGCCGGGCATGACGCCCACCACGACCACAAGCCCTCCTTCTTCGCCCGCTGGTTCCTCTCGACGAACCACAAGGACATCGGCACGCTCTACCTGATCTTCGCCTTCATGGCGGGCATCATCGGTGCGTTCCTGTCCTTCGGCATCCGCATGGAGATGGAAGAGCCGGGGCTCCAGTACTTCTCCAACCCGGCGACCTACAACGTGTTCGTCACCGGCCACGGCCTCATCATGGTGTTCTTCATGGTGATGCCCGCCCTCATCGGCGGCTTCGGCAACTGGTTCGTCCCGCTGATGATCGGCGCGCCGGACATGGCCTTCCCGCGGATGAACAACATCTCGTTCTGGCTGACGGTGTCGGGCTTCGCCTGCCTGCTCTGCTCGCTCTTCGTTGAGGGCTCGCCGGGATCGTCCGGTGCCGGCACCGGCTGGACCGTCTACCCGCCGCTCTCCTCGTCGGCCGGCCATCCGGGCGCGGCGGTCGATTTCGCGATCTTCTCGCTCCACCTCGCCGGTGCGGGCTCGATCCTGGGTGCGATCAACTTCATCACCACCATCCTCAACATGCGCGCCCCCGGCATGACGCTGCACAAGATGCCGCTGTTCGCCTGGGCCGAGCTCGTCACCGCCTTCCTGCTGCTCCTGTCGCTCCCGGTTCTCGCCGGCGCGATCACGATGCTGCTCACCGACCGTAACTTCGGCACCACCTTCTTCGATCCGGCCGGCGGCGGCGATCCGGTGCTCTACCAGCACCTGTTCTGGTTCTTCGGCCACCCCGAGGTGTACGTGATGATCCTGCCGGCCTTCGGCATCGTCTCGCACATCATCGCCACCTTCTCGAAGAAGCCCGTCTTCGGCTACCTCGCCATGGCCTACGCCATGGTCGCCATCGGCGTCGTCGGCTTCGTCGTGTGGGCCCACCACATGTACACCGTCGGCCTGTCGCTCCAGACGCAGTCCTACTTCGTCTTCGCGACCATGGTCATCGCGGTGCCGACCGGCGTGAAGATCTTCTCCTGGATCGCGACGATGTGGGGCGGTTCGATCCGCTTCACCGCGGCGATGCACTGGGC
>JAGTAM010000028.1 GCA_023422485.1 Pseudomonadota bacterium
CGCCGGGGCCGGGGCCGACCTCCACCACGGTGACGCCGTCGAGCGCGCCCGCCGAGCGGGCGATGCGGCCGGTGAGATTGAGATCGAACAGGAAGTTCTGGCCGAGCGCCTTCTTCGGCTCCAGCCCGTGCCGCCGCACCACCTCGCGGAGCGGAGGCAGGCCGTCGGCGCTCAACGCGTCATGGTTCATCGGCGGCGGGTTCAGGCGCGGGCGGGAAAGGGCAGGACGGTGTTGGCCGGGCTCCGCGCGAGGCGCTGGGCCAGCCGCAGGGCGGCGATCAGGCTGTCGGGCTTGGCCACGCCTTTGCCGGCGATGTCGAAGGCGGTGCCGTGGTCGGGCGAGGTGCGCACGAAGGGCAGCCCCAGCGTCACGTTCACGCCCTCGTCGAAGGCGAGCGTCTTGATCGGGATCAGCGCCTGATCGTGGGTCGGGGTCAGCGCGACGTCGTAGGTCGCCCGCGCGCGCTCGTGGAACAGGGTATCGGCCGGCAGCGGTCCCCTGATGTCGATGCCCTCGCTGCGCAACACCGCGACGGCGGGCGCCAGCACGTCGCGATCCTCGGTGCCCATGGTGCCGGATTCGCCCGCATGCGGGTTGAGCCCCGACAGGACGAGGCGCGGCTGTTCGAGCCCGAAACGGGCGCGCAGGTCGGCATGGACGATGCGGGCGGTGCGCTCGACCAGATCCTGCGTCAGCAGGTCCGGCACGCGGCGTAGCGCAACGTGGATCGTCACCGGCACCACGGCCAGCGTGTCGCTCCACAGCATCATCACCGGCAGCGGCGGCTCGCGCCCCTCTCGGGCCGCGCGCGCGGCCAGAAACTCGGTATGCCCCGGATGGGCGAAGCCGACCCGCGTCAGCACGAACTTGGCGATCGGGTTCGTCACCACGGCCGAGGCCGCGCCGGAGCGCACCAGATCGACGGCGGCGGTGATCGACTCGACGATGGCGCCGGAATTGGCCGAATCCGGTGCGCCGGGCGTGGCCGAAACCTTTGCGCCGCTCGGCAGCGGCAGGACCGGCAGGGCCCGCGCAAACACCTCCCAGGCGTCGTCGGGCTCGACTTCGGCCACCGGCACCGACAGGCCGAGGCGATAGGCGGTGGCTTCCAGGAATTCGGGATCGCCGATGAGCTGGAACGGCGGCACCCCCCGCTCGCCCCGCAGCCGCCATGCGGCCAGCGCGATCTCCGGGCCGATGCCGGAGGGATCGCCGAGGGTGAGGGCAAGCGGTCTGTGGTCGGAAGCCATGGCGGGCTTATAGCGTGGTTTGGCCGATCGCCGAGGTGTTTTGGCGATCGGTTCGGTGGGGCCAGTCCCCGTCTCCAGGGTATGGCGACCCCGAGCCGGGCGCATCGCCGATCACTTCAGGCGGGGCTTCGCTTGTCCGACCGGTGACGAGACCTTTTGCGAGCCGCCGACGGCTCGGGACTGCGCCGAGAACGCTCGATCCCGTTGAGCGCAGAACAGCTTCAGGTTCGGTCTTGTGCCGCCGGGCTCGTCATCGGCCTGTCGCGTGAGGCGCGCGAACGGCCCGCGATCGGTCCCCAATCACGACGGCCTGTCATGCAATCCAGCGGGTCGCGCTCCTCCCGTGATACGATCCTGTTCTTCTACTCTGAGGACGAATGCATTTTACGATAGTCCCGGCCAGTTTTGTCATTTAGGATCCTCGCCGTGATCCGTGCGAATACTTCGATCGAGTTGGCGGCCGAGGGGCTGATCCGATTGTGTGCGGAGGGAGCATGGCGGTTCTGTCGGGCGGCTGTCTCTGCGGTGCCTTGCGCTACGAGGCGCGCTCCCCGCCGCTGCGGGTCACGCTCTGCCACTGCCGCTTCTGCCAGCGCGTGACCGGATCGGGGCACCTCGTCGAACCGCTGTTCGCCCGCGACGATCTGCGCGTCACCGCGGGCGTTCCGACCGTGTACCGGCACCGCTCGGAGGGCAGCGGCCGGCATCTCGACCTGCATTTCTGCGCGGTGTGCGGAACGACGCTCTTCATGACATTCGAGCGCTTCCCCAGCCTGTGCGGCGTCTATGCCGGAACCCTGGACGATCCAGCCTCGATCGAGGTGAGGCCAGACAACGCCAAGCAGGTCTTCGTCGCCTCGGCCCGGCCCGAGGCGGTGCTGCTGCCGGGCCTTGCCACCTTCGACGGGCCGGCCATGGACGCGGCGGGCGTGCCGCAGACGCCGCGCGTGCACGAGGCGCCCCACCTCGTCGGCCGGCGAGGAAGCGAGCCGGTCTGAGGTGAGGCAGGCCCCCGCTCAGCCGCGGATGAAGGCGAGGATGTCGGCGTTGAGCCGATCCGCGTCGAGGGTGAGCATGCCGTGCGACAGGCCGGGATAGGTCTTCAGCGTGCCGTTGCGCAAAAGCTTGATCGACTTGTGCGCGGCGGCCCCGATCGGCACGATCTGGTCGTCCTCGCCGTGGAGCACCAGCGTCGGCACCGAGATCGCCCGCAGATCCTCGGTCTGGTCGGTCTCCGAGAAGGCCTTGATGCCCTCGTAATGCGCCTTGGCCGAACCCATCATGCCCTGCCGCCACCAGTTGCGGATCACGCCCTCGTGGACCGTCGCGCCGTCGCGGTTGAAGCCGTAGAACGGGCCGGTCGGGACATCGAGGAAGAACTGGGCGCGGTTGTCGGCCAAAGCCTTGCGGAAGCCGTCGAACACGGCAAGCGGCAGGCCCTCCGGATTGGCCTCGGTCTTCAGCATCAAGGGGGGCACGGCGCTCACCAGCACCGCCTTGGCCACGCGCCCCTGCGGCTCGCCGTGGCGGGCGACGTAGCGCGCGACCTCGCCGCCGCCGGTGGAGTGACCGATATGGACGGCGTTCTTCAGGTCGAGCGCCTCGGTCACCGCCGCGGCATCGGCGGCGTAATGGTCCATGTCGTGGCCCTCGGAGACCTGGGCCGCGCGGCCGTGGCCGCGCCGGTCATGGGCGACGACGCGGAAGCCCTGGCTGACGAAGAACAGCATCTGCGTGTCCCAATCGTCCGAGGAGAGCGGCCAGCCGTGATGAAACATGATCGGCTGCGCGTCCTTCGGGCCCCAATCCTTGTAGAAGATCTCGGTGCCGTCGCGGGTGGTGACCGTGGCCATGATTGTTTCTCCTCGACCAGGGATGGGCCGGAGCGTCGTCCGGTTCGGACCGCCGCGACCGCTGCTTGACGGTGAGACCATGGACCTCCGCGGCAGATTTGAAAATTAGAAACGATTGAAACGTATCGTTTCCAAAAGTAGTATAGATCGGCCGTTGCCGGGGGTTTTGACCGGCCTCGCAAAAGCGGGGCCTGCGCGCGTGAGGACCGATCCCTCCGCGACCGACATCGAGGCCGAACTGCCGGAACCGGGGCCGGTTTCCCCTCGGTCGCTCCCCTCCGTCTGGAGACGGCACGGCCTGTTCCGATGCGCGGCCGCCTCCGACTCGAAGCCCATGAGGATCGTGAAGCCCGATGGCGAGACCGCGTTGGACCGTTGCCGACATCCCCTCCCAGGCCGCCCGCCGCGCCGTGGTGACCGGCGGCAGCGCCGGGCTCGGG
>JAGTAM010000029.1 GCA_023422485.1 Pseudomonadota bacterium
CCGATCACCCATCTCGTCGAGCAGGCGCGGGCGGCCGACCTTGTCGTGGTGGGGCGCCGCGGCCCCGAAGACGCCGCCCCCGGTGCCCTCGGCGTTTCGCCCGGCCCCGTCCTGATGGAGGCCGCCCGCCCGGTTCTCGTGGTGCCCCCGCGCGCCGAGCACCTCCGGGGCGCCCGGATCGTCGTGGCCTGGAAGGACGGCCTGGAGGCGCGCCGGGCGGTCTCGGCCGCCCTTGCCTTCATCCGCGAGGCGGATCAGGTCTTCGTCGCCCGCACCGGCGAGGGCGCCCATTACGAGGGGGCGGAGGATGTGGCCGGCCATCTCGCCCGCCACGGCGCCTCCGTGACGACGCACCTGCTGCGCACCGTCGTCAGCGACGGCGACGAGATCCTGCGCTTCGCACTGAAGCAGGAGGCCGACCTGATCGTGATGGGCGCCTACGGCCATACGCGCCTGCGCGAGTGGCTGTTCGGCGGCGTCACCCGCGAGATGCTGCAACGCAGCCCCATCCCCTGCCTGATGTGTCACTGATGCGCCGACCGATCACCCTCCCGATCCTCGCCCTCGGGCTGATCGCCCTGCCGGCCGCGGCCCAGGCCCTCGATGCCCGCGCCCAGCGCGGCGAGACCATCGCGCGGACGAACTGCGCCCGCTGCCACGCAATCGGCCGCATCGGAGCGAGCCCCCTGGCGGAGGCGCCGCCCTTCCGTGAGCTGCACCAACGCTATCCCGTGACGGATCTGGGCGAGGCGCTGGCCGAGGGCATCACCACGGGCCACCCGTCGATGCCGGAATTCCGGCTCGATCCTGATCAGGCGCAGGCCTTGATCGCCTACCTTCAGACCCTCGAACGATAGAGCATCGTGTTCCCGCATCGCCTTTTTCCGAAAGCCGGGGGCCACCTTTCGGGACGATGCGCTAGGGGCCTCAGTTCGCGGCAAGATGTTCGAGCCGGGCGGGATCCAGCAGGCGCACCCCGCCGGGCACGATCAGGATCGCCTTCTCCCGGTCGAGCCTCGTCAGCATCCGGCTCACGGTCTCGATGGTGAGGCCGAGATGGTCGGCGATGTCCTGGCGACCCATCGGCAGTTCGACGGTGACGGAGTCGTGGCCGATGCGGCCGTAGCGCGCGCGCTGGCCGAGCAGGAAGCTCGCCACCTTCTCCTCGGCGGTGCGGCGGCCGAGCAGCATCATGTGATCCTGGGCCAGCGTCAGCTCGTGGCCGGCCCGCTCGTAGAGACGCTGCAGCAGGTGCGGCGTCTGCGCGACGAGGCCGGCGAAGGCGCGCCGGTCGAACCGGCACAGCGTCGTCGGCGCCAGCGCCTCGGCGGTGACGGTGAAGCGCTCAGGCAGCGCGAGGCCGAGGAAATCGCCGACCATGGCGAAGCCCATCACCTGGCGCCGACCGTCCGGCAGGAGCCGCGACAGGCGCAGGGCCCCCTCGGTGACGTTGTAGACGGCGCCTGCCCGGTCGTCCTGCTGGAACAGGGCTTGGCGCGGGTCGAGATGGAGGGGCTGGCTCAGCGCCTCCAGGCCGGCGAGTTCCTCGTGCGTCAGGGCGGCGCAGACGCTGACGAGGCGGACCTTGCACGCGGCGCAGCCGCTCTCCGACCGGTCGTGTATGCAGGCATGCCCGACTGAAATCGGTTGGACACCGGTGCTCTCGGCAGAGCCTTGCATCGGAGACCTCCCGTCCGCGGCACGCTCAAGCCGATTCAATAGCCTGCGCCTGCGCCGCTTGTGAAGTCGAAACCGGGCTCGGCCTTAGCGCGTCGAGGATGATGGGCGGATCAGGCCGCCGCGTTACGGCGACGGGCGCGGGATCTTTCTGCCGGACGTGCCCTGTCTTCGTTCGCGTTGTTATCCTGATCGTTGCACCGATCTTGGCCGCCTCGGAAGCCGACGCGCGAGAAGCATCGGCACCCGCCGCCGGCCGAGGCGCGACGCGGCCGCCTCCCGGGATACGGCGGCGGGCGCGATCCCGCGTCGGCTCTCCTCAATCCGGCCCGAGGGAGACCCGGCGTCCGGGCAGCCTGAGATCGGGGCGGTGGCTCGTCAGCACGACGACGCGGTCGCGCCACCGGGCGAGCAGGCGCCCGAGGATGCGCGCGGCCTGATCGTCGCCGAGATGCTCGGCCGGCTCGTCGAGCAGGATGACGGGGGCCGGGCTCAAGAGCGCGCGGGCAAGGTTCAGGCGCTGCGCCTCGCCGAGCGAGAGGCTGCCCTCGGCGATCCAGGCATCGAGCCCGCCGCCGGTGTGGATGCGGGCGTCGAGTTCGACTGCCTCCAGCGCCGCCCAGAGGTCCGCATCGGAGGTGCCCGGCGCGAACAGGTTCTCGCGCACGGTGTCGGAGAGGATCGCGGCATCGTGCAGGCCCAGATGCGTCAGCGCCCGCCGCTCGGCCGCCGGACGGGCGGTGCCGGCGAGCCGGATCGTCTCGCCGGGCTCGTCCGCGCTCCAGCCGGCCAGAGCCTTCAGCACGGTGGTCTTGCCGCAGCCGCTGGCGCCGACG
>JAGTAM010000107.1 GCA_023422485.1 Pseudomonadota bacterium
GCGCCGGGCCGCGAGCGCGGGGCGGACCTGCGCTACAACCTCGAAATCAGCCTCGAAGAGGCCTTCTCCGGCAAGACCGAGACCATCCGGATCCCGACCTCCATCGCCTGCGAGACTTGCTCGGGGACGGGGGCCAAGGCCGGCTCGAAGGCACGCACCTGCTCGACCTGCGGCGGCTACGGCCGGGTGCGGGCGGCGCAGGGCTTCTTCGCCATCGAGCGGACCTGCCCGAACTGCCACGGCCGCGGCGAGGTGGTGGACGACCCCTGCCCGTCCTGCTCCGGCGCCGGCCGGGTCAACCGCGAGCGCACGCTCTCGATCAACGTGCCGGCGGGTGTCGATGACGGCCTGCGCATCCGGCTCGCGGGCGAGGGCGAGAGCGGACTGCGCGGCGGACCGGCGGGCGACCTCTACGTCTTCCTGTCGATCAAGCCGCACCCGTTCTTCCAGCGCGATGGGGCCGACCTGTTCTGCCGCGTGCCGATCTCGATGGTGACGGCGGCGCTCTCGGGCGAGATCACCGTGCCGGTGATCGACGGCTCGCAGACGCAGGTCCGCATCCCGGCCGGCACGCAGACCGCCAAGCAGTTCCGCATCAAGGGCAAGGGCATGCCGGTGCTGCGCTCGCGCGAGGTCGGCGACCTCTACATTCAGGTCTCGGTGGAGACGCCGCAGAACCTGACCAAGCGCCAGCGCGAGCTGCTGCAGGAGTTCGACCAGAGCGCCTCGGACGAGAATCACCCCGAGAGCGCCGGGTTTTTCTCCAAGGTGCGTGACTTCTTCGTGAGCGGTTCGACGCGGGCGTGATCCGTGACGCCCTCCGGGATCAAACCTGGGGCTCCACCGGTTATGATCGCGGCTCATCGCTGCGATCATGCACCCGATGCCGGTCGCGTAGCTTGACTGCCCGCGGGTTTTCGTCGTCTAGCCTGTGCCAACCATGATGAGCCGAGGACCTTCGGACGTGCCGCCGCTTCGCCGTTCCAGTGCCCGAGCCGTGGCCGCCGCACGCGTTATCCGTGAGCGCAAGGATCCGCTGGAGGACGAGGCGCGCTTCCTGCGCTCCTGGTTCGAGCGCCCGCTCGTCACCGGCGCGGTAACGCCCTCGGGCCGGATGCTCGCGCGCACCATGGCCTCTTACGCCGACCCGAACGTCGCCGGCCCCGTGATCGAGCTGGGACCCGGCACGGGCCCCGTGACCGAGGCTCTGATCCGCCGCGGCTTCGATCAGGACCGCCTCGTCCTCGTCGAGTTCAATCCCGATTTCTGCACGCTGCTGCGCCGTCGCTTTCCCGGCGTGACCGTGATCTGCGGCGACGCCTACCGGATCCGAGAGACGCTGCGCGATCGGCTCGACGGCCTCTGCGCCGCCACGATCTCCAGCCTGCCGCTGTTCACCAAGCCGTTGGAGCAGCGCCTCGACCTCCTCCAGGGCGCGCATGACCTGATGCATCCGGGCGCACCGTTCGTGCAGTTCACCTACGCGGTGGTGCCGCCGATCCCGGCCAAGTGCGAGGCGGGCAGCTACACGGCGAGTCGCTCCAACAAGGTCTGGCTCAACCTGCCCCCGGCCCGCGTCTGGGTGTACCGGAGGCCCGAACCGAAGGCCGGCACCGTCTGACGTTCCGGACACGGCGCGGGCGGACGAACGATGTTCCGCGTCAGGTCCGCCGTTCCTGAAGAGCGTCCGAACAAGACTTACAGCGGATCGAGCGGATCTCCGTCGTCATGACGGCTACCGGCACGAGGCCGCGCCCGTCTTCATCGACCGGGCGCGGCCTTGTTTCCCATTGTACGTATTCCGCTCAGTACGCGTTCATCCGCCGGAATCTAGCTTCGCTCTCAAGGCCGCTCTGAACGGCCCGATGAACGGAGGTCACACGATGTCGGAACCATCCTCTACACGTCGCTCCCGTTTCGCGTTCGCCGCCCTCGCGCTGATGGCGGGCGGCCTCTTCGGTGCTGGCGCCGCCAACGCCGCCCCGCTGGCGCCGGCTCCGGCCACGGCCCTCGCATCGGAGGCGACGGTCGAGACGGTGCAGTGGCACCACCACCATTTCGGTCACCGCCACCATCCCCGGCACTGGGGGCATCGCCACCACCATCACGGACACTGGGGCCATCATCGCCGCCATTGGGGCCACCACCACCACGGCTGGGGCCACCGGCACCACCATCGCGGCCATTGGGGTCACCGCCGCCACTGGGGCCACCACCATCACTGGTAGTCGCAACGGCTGAAGGGTTCGGATGATGCGAAAGCCTCATCCGGGTCATCGTCGGACGGCCTCTTCCCCGGACTTCGTGAGGAAGCCTCCGACGCGAATGCGCGTCAGCCGAGACGTTCCATCACCGGCTCGCAGGCAGCCGGTGGCTCCTCACCGATCCGATAGGCCTCCCGCAGGGCCGCCTCGGCCCGCGCCGCGGCGGCCTCGTCGGCGGCATGGACCATGCCGATCGGATCGTCCTTCGCCAGCCGATCGCCGGGCCGTGCGAGATCGGTCAAGCCGACACGTGGATCGATGGCGTCCTGCGGCCGGGTGCGGCCGCCGCCGAGGCCGATGACTGCGAGGCCGACGGCGCGCGTCTCGATGCGCTCGACTACCCCCGAGACTGGCGCCGTCACCGGCCGCACCACCGGCGCCCGCGGCAGGTAGCGGTCCGCTGCCTCCACGAAGTCGGCCGGCCCACCGAGGGCCGCCACCATTCGCGAGAACACCGCGCAGGCCGCTCCTGAATCGAGCGCCGTCGTCAGGCGCTCCTCCGCCTCCACACGATTCGCGGCGAGCCCGCCGATCACCAGCATCTCGGCGGCGAGCGCCAGCGTGACGGCATGGAATCGCGGCTCGCGGGAACGGCCGGTGAGGTAATCGACGGCATAGGCCACCTCGACCGCGTTGCCGGCGCTGGAGGCGAGCGGCGCGTCCATGTCGGTGACGAGGGCGCGGGTGCGAAGCCCGGCGGCGTTGGCCACCGTGACGATGCTCTCGGCCAGCGCCCGCGCCTCCCCGCGGCTCGCCATGAACGCGCCCGAGCCGACCTCCACGTCCATGACGAGACCCTGCAGCCCCGCCGCGAGCTTCTTGGAGAGGATCGAAGCGGTGATGAGATCGAGGGATTCCAC
>JAGTAM010000155.1 GCA_023422485.1 Pseudomonadota bacterium
TGGCGGGCGATCCAGGCGGTGCGCGACGGCGAGGCCCAGGCCGCGGTCTCGGCCGGCAATACCGGCGCGCTGATGGCGATGTCGAAGATCTGCCTCAAGACCATGGCCGGCATCGAGCGCCCGGCCAGCGCCTGCCGGTGGCCGACGGTGCGCGGCGAGAGCGGGGTGCTCGATGTCGGCGCCACCATCGGCACGGAGGCCGAGCATCTGGTCGAGATGGCGGTGATGGGCTCGGCCATGGCCCGCATCGTTCTCGACGTCGAGCGGCCGACCGTGGGCCTTCTCAATGTCGGCACCGAGGAGATGAAGGGCAACGAGGCTGTGAAAGAGGCCGCCCGGCTCCTGCGCGAGTCGGAGCCGGCAAATTTCACCTATCACGGCTTCGTCGAGGGCACGGATCTCGGCCGCGGCACCACCGACGTGGTGGTGACGGAGGGGTTCACCGGCAACATCGCCCTGAAAACGGCCGAAGGCACCGCCAAGCAGATCGCCTCCTACCTCAAGGCGGCGATGGGGCGGACGCTGTCGGCCAAGATCGGCTACCTCTTCGCGCGCCAAGCCTTCGCGGCTTTGCGCGAAAAAATGAATCCGAGCCGGGCCAATGGCGGCGTCTTCCTCGGGCTGGAAGGCATCGTCATCAAGAGCCACGGTTCGGAGAACGCACAAGGCTTCGCGGCGGCGGTCGACCTTGCCCACGACATGGCGCGCTACGACCTGATGCGGACGATTCGCGACATGCTGGAACAGACGCCGGCGGTCGCCGCCGGTATGGACGCCGGGCTTGATGCCAGCTTGGCACAGAAGTGAGAAAAGGACGGATCTGATGGCGCATCGGCGCTCCGTCGTGGTCGGCTGCGGGGCGTATCTGCCCGAAACCGTCGTCACGAACACAGACCTCGCCGAGCGCGGGATCGAGACCTCCGACGAATGGATCGTCCAGCGCACCGGCATCCGCCAGCGCCACATCGCGGGGCCCGACGAGACGACGTCGGTGCTCGGCACCCGTGCGGCGCGCGCGGCGCTCGATGATGCCGGGCTCGCGCCCGCCGACATCGACCTCGTGATCTGCGCGACCTCGACGCCCGACCACACCTTCCCCTCGACCGCCACGCAGATCCAGGCGGCTCTCGGGATCGAGGGCGGCTTCGCCTTCGATCTCCAGGCGGTCTGCGCGGGCTTCGTCTACGCGGTGGCCACCGCCGACCGGTACCTCGCGACGGGCGGGGCCAAGCGCGCCCTCGTCGTCGGCGCCGAGACCTTCTCGCGATTGCTCGACTGGGAGGACCGCACCACCTGCGTCCTGTTCGGCGACGGTGCGGGCGCCATCGTGCTGGAGGCCCGCGAGGGCGAGGGCACCAAGTCCGACCGCGGCGTGCTGTCCAGTTGCCTGCGCTCGGACGGGCGCCATCGGGCCAAGCTCTACGTCGATGGCGGCCCCGGCTCGACCGGCACCACCGGCAAGCTGCGCATGGAGGGCCGCGAGGTGTTCCGCTTCGCCGTCGGCTCCGTCACGGACGTGATCGAGGAGGCGTTCCGCGCCTCCGGCACCACCGCCGACGAGCTGTCGTGGTTCGTGCCGCATCAGGCCAACCGGCGGATCATCGAGGCGTCGGCCGACAAGTTCGGTATCGCCCGCGAGAAGGTGGTGCTCACCGTCGATCGCCACGGCAACACTTCGGCCGCCTCGATTCCCCTGGCGCTGGACGCCGCTCGCCGCGACGGGCGCATCCGCGAGGGCGACCTCGTGATGATCGAGGCGATCGGCGGCGGCTTTACCTGGGGTGCCGCGCTCATCCGCTGGTAGCGCGAAACGTCCCGGACCGGGCCCAGGTTTTTGTGTCAACCGCAAGGTTCTGTTGACCGTCGTCCCTCTGCCGATTAGCGTGTCCGATCATAGAGATACATGGCGAGATCCCGTTTCGGGGGCCTCGCCCGGCATGTGAGCGGAGAGAGCCTTCGCCCGTCCCGAAAAGGACGGCGCGGAGGCAAATAACTCGGCCGGAGGGGGAGCGCATGGCAGGCAAGACGGTCACACGCGCGGATTTGAGCGAGGCCGTTTATCAGCAGGTCGGCCTGTCGCGGGCCGAATCGGCCGCCCTGGTCGAGACGGTGCTCGGCGAAATCTGCAACTGCCTGTCCCAGGGCGAGACGGTGAAGCTGTCCTCGTTCGGCTCGTTCGTCGTGCGCTCCAAGGGAAAGCGCATCGGCCGCAACCCGAAGACCGGGGTCGAGGTCGAGATCGAGCCGCGGCAGGTCATGGTGTTCAAGCCGTCGAACGTGCTCAAGGCGCGCATCAACGGCGGCCACGTCAACGGGCACGACGCGGACGAGGACGAGTGAGCCGGCTGGGCGGTCCCGGCCTGTTGACGCAAGGATGGGTTTGAGGCGCTGCCATGGGACTGCCGCTGGAATCTCCGTCTCTCGAATCGCCCGCCGACGAGGAGCGCGGTGAGAAGAGCCCCGGCGCCTTCCGGACCATCACCGAAGTGTCCGAGGAACTCGGCGTGCCCCAGCACGTCCTGCGCTTCTGGGAGAGCCGGTTCAGCCAGATCAAGCCGATGAAGCGGGCCGGCGGGCGGCGCTATTACCGGCCCGATGACGTCGATCTTCTCAAGGGCGTGCGCCGGCTGCTGCATGGGCAGGGCTATACGATCCGCGGGGCGCAGCGCGTCCTCAAGGAGAACGGCGTGCGCTTCGTCCAGGCGCTCGGCCGCGGCGAGGTCGAGGTCGGCGCGCCGACCGGCCCCGACCGGGACGAGGACAGCGTCGAGGCCGCCGCTGCGGATCGCCGCGCTCTGGAAGGGGCGCTCGCCGAATTGCGGGCCTGCCGGGCCCTGCTCGCGGGCCTCGACGAGGCGGATCACGAGGCCGCTTGAGCCTGTCGCAACTTGCTTGTGCGCAAGGCATTGGCCGGCCTCACGGATTTCCGCCCGCTCCCGCGCCGTCGCGCGCCGATGTGAGCTGAACTTTACCGGCGGATCGGCGTTGAGGCGCCATGGCTCCCCCTCGCTCCCGGATGTCGCCGACCCAGGAACTCATCGCCCGCGTGATGCGGATCGTGCGCGCTTGCCCGGAAGCCGCCAACGAGGTTCTGGAATTGATGTTCCTCGTCAGCCAGATCGAGGCCTCGACCACGGTGGACCGCGAGTACCGCGACGCGCGGCGGGTCATCAGCCGGCTGCGGGCGCCGCTCTGGGACATGGGCCCGGCGGACC